>CAYYOQ010000044.1:0-8708 GCA_964473235.1 uncultured Thermodesulfobacteriota bacterium
CCCTAATAACAAGGGAATTAAAGCTTACTCAATAACACCATGATCAGTAAGACACCATTAGAAGAACTACCAGCGATTGCTCGCCAGATAAGAATTGATATTTTAACCATGCTCACCCATGCAGGTTCTGGTCATACCGGTGGTTCCCTCTCCGCGGTAGAGATTCTTACGGTGCTCTATTTTGTTAAGATGAGGCATGACCCCTCCAACCCCCAATGGCCAGAGAGGGATAGATTTGTGCTCTCCAAAGGGCATGCCGCGCCTGCGCTCTACACGGTGCTCGCACGGTGCGGGTATTTTAATCCAGAAGAGCTCATGTCGCTTAGGAAAATGGGAAGCATCCTCCAGGGTCACCCCGATATGAATACCACACCTGGGGTGGAAATCTCTACCGGCTCTCTCGGTCAGGGACTATCCATCGCCAATGGTATGGCTCTCGGATTGAAATTAGACAAAAGTAGCTCACGGGTATATGTCCTGCTGGGAGATGGTGAGGTGCAAGAAGGGCAGGTGTGGGAGGCCGCCATGAGCGCAGCCCACTATAAGATCGACAACCTCTGTGCGCTGCTTGACTTCAATGGTTTACAGATTGATGGGCCGGTGAGAGAGATAATGAATATTGAGCCACTCCCCGACAAGTGGAGCGCCTTTGGCTGGGATGTGTGTCAAGTGAACGGACATGACCCCATAGCTATCTTAGACGCACTCCACAGAGCTGAGAAAGTAAAAGGCAAGCCCTCCCTGATTATCTGTGAAACGGTAAAAGGGAAAGGAATTTCCTTCTTTGAGAACAAAGTTGAATATCACGGAGTATCACCAACCGATAAGGAACTTGAGGAGGCGCTCAAAGAATTATGCGGGTAAAAGCTGAGGGGAGTAAAGAGACGGTCAAATTCTTAGGCACCAGAAACGTCTATGGTGAGGTGCTGGCTGCACTAGGAGACACCTATCCCCAGATCGTGGTACTCAATGCTGATCTCTCTGGCTCAACCCATACGGAGCTCTTTCACAAGAAATTTCCCCACCGTTTTTTTAATATGGGAATTGCCGAACAGGACATGATCGGAACCGCCGCAGGATTAGCCACTGTGGGGAAACTACCGTTTGTGAGCACCTTTGCCATCTTTGCCGCAGGGAAACCGTGGGAACAGATAAGGCAATCCATCGCCAATCCAGGGCTCAACGTGAAAATTGTTTCAACCCACGGAGGCATTACGGTGGGAGAAGATGGCGCTTCTCACCAGTGCCTTGAAGATATCGGGCTGATGCGTATCCTCCCCCACATGGTAGTCATTGTTCCCGCAGACGGCATTGAAACCCGGAAGGTGATGAGGGCAATTGTCGAATATAAAGGTCCCGTGTACGTGAGATTATCACGGATGAAGTTTCCGGTGATTTTTGATGAAGGCCACGAGTTTAAAATCTCAAAAGGAGCAGTGGTGAGAGCAGGAACCGACGTCACCATTGTTGCCACGGGGCTCATGGTATCACACTCCCTCACCGCAGCCGAACTGCTGGAGGAAGAGGGAATAGCAGCACAGGTCATCAACATCTCCACCATTAAACCAATCGATCAGGAGTTGATTATCAACGCTTCACGCACCACCGGTGCGGTAGTGACCGCTGAGGAACACTCTATCATCGGAGGTCTGGGAAGTGCGGTAGCCGAGGTACTCTCCGAGCACTCTCCCACCCCCATGAGAAGAATAGGGATAAAAGATCAATCTGGTACCTCAGGAAGTCCTGCTGAACTTTTAGAACGCTACCAATTGAACCCTCAACACATCATCACAGCAGTGAAAGAAGTTCTGCAACAGAAGTAAATCCTTCCTGTCTCATCAGGACTTATATGATCCAGATGTTTAATGTATACAAGGTGTATCCCCATAATCACCCGGCGCTTACCGACATCAGTCTGCACATAAAAAAAGGCGATTTTGTGGTGGTGACCGGTTCCAGTGGTGCAGGAAAGACCACCTTGATAAAACTCATTTTTTGTGCTGAGAGAGCCACCCAGGGGCAAATTATCGTACAGGGAGTTAATTTCTCAAAACTAGATCACGCGCGTATCACCACCCTCAGGAGAAACACCGGGGTGGTGTTTCAAGATTTCAGGCTCCTCACTCAGAGAACAGCCTACGAAAACGTCGTCTTCGCATTGGAAGCCCTAGGCACCCGGAGGACCGAGATTAAGCGAAAGGCCTGGCAGGCTTTAAAACTGGTAGGACTCCAGAAAAGGTTGGATGCAAAGCCTCTGGAACTCTCTGGGGGAGAACAGCAGAGAATTGCCATTGCGCGTGCGCTCGTCAATAACCCCGCGATGCTCCTCGCTGATGAGCCCACGGGAAACCTTGATGCCGACATTACTCAGGATATCATGGCCCTCTTTAAGAGCATCAATGAGCGGGGCACCACCGTGGTGATTGCCACTCACAACAAAAATTTAGCTTCCCAGTATCCCCACCACCATATTATACTAGAGCGGGGGAGGAGAGTTGATACAGGGGCATGCTAAGCGATATCCTCTATAGAGTGTTCTATTTTTTGAGAGAAGCACTGCACGGCATGAGCCGCAATAGATTCACTCACCTGGTAGCGGTGGGGACCATCACCTTTGCCCTCCTCACCTTTGGGATATTCCTCCTCACGGTAATCAACCTCAATCGAATCTTTGACGAGTGGGGGAGAAGGATACACCTCATCGCCTACCTGGACGATAGTATCAACCAGCAAGAGCTTAACGCACTGCGTGAGCGAATCACCACGCTCCCCTACACTCACCTGGTCACCTTTGTCTCAAAAGAGCAGGCACTCACCCTCCTTAAAGAGAGCTTGCAGGGTCAGAGTGGAATCCTTGAAAACCTTGAGGTGAATCCCCTCCCCGCGTCTCTGGAGATTCAACTCAAAGATGCATACAAAAACTCTCAGAGTCTCAAAGCAATTGTTGCCAAGATTAAACAATTTGATAAAGTTCGTGATGTCGAGTATGGGCAGGAGTGGTTAGAAAAGTTCTCTGCCTTCATCAGTATGGTGAAACTGGTGGGGATCACTATCGGTTGTTTCCTCCTGCTCGCTACCATCTTCATCATCTCTAACACCATAAAACTCACCATCTACAGCAGGAGAGACGAAATAGAAATTATGAAGTTGGTGGGCGCAACCAATTTCTTTATCCAAGCCCCCTTCTTTTTAGAAGGGCTACTCCAAGGTCTTATCGGTTCTCTTGGTGCGCTGGGCACGCTCTATCTGGGGTATCGCATGTTCATGAGCACCACCACCGCTCACTACGGCTTTTACCGCGGTCCTCTTACGCTGGTGTTTCTGCCTCAGACGTTGGTAGTCAGCCTCATCCTGTTCGGTGTGGTGCTGGGAGTGGGGGGATGTATACTCTCCATGGGGCGATTTTTAAAGGCATAAACGGTGAATCCGTTGAGTCTCTCTCTCCACCCAGGGAGTGTACCTCGGTCCGTTCCTGGTCAGCCTGGGATATGACGAAAAAAGCACTCTATCTTTTACTTACCATCTTCTTGGCGCTGACCACGTTTGCTGGAAAACAAGTTACCACACTCCAGGATGAGGTGACTAAACGAAAAGAAAAATTAAGTGATATTGATAGAGCGATAAAAGAAAAAAAGAAGGACATCATCCAGGCAGAACAACAGGAGCTTTCAACAATTACTCAACTGAATGCCATTGATGAAAAACTCTCAAAAAATCATGAAGAGCTCTCGGTGCTCAATCAGAGGATGAAGATGCTCACCAAAGAGGTATCCACCACCACCACTCAACTTCAGCAGATCAATGAAGAGATCGCTCAACGCAGAGAACTTTTTAACAAGAGGCTCGTAGCCCTCTACAAATACGAGCGGAGTGGAGGCATAGTCAAGATACTCTTTTCCTCTCACTCCTATCCCGATTTAGTCCAGAGAGCAAAGTTTATCCGCATGATCTTACAGGGTGATCTGCAGACGATTCAGCAATTCCTCGCAGACCTCACCCGGGTAAAGGAAAAGAGAACCACGTTGCAAGAAAAACACGCTTCCCAGGAGACCGTAAAGAGCGATATCCTCAAAAAGAGCTCAGAGATTACTGCGCAGAAGCAGAAGAAGACAGCCCTCTTGGAAAAGATTAAAAAAGAAAAGCAGACCTACCAGAGTGCGGTGAAGGAATTGGAAAAATCTTCCCTTGAACTACAATCCCTTATTGACCGGCTCGAAAGAGAGATAGCGACCAAGAAAAAACCGTTCATCCCTGAGCGTGGGAAGGGATTTGCCTCACTCAAGGGGAAACTCCCCTACCCCGTAGCGGGCAGTCTTATCAGCCGCTATGGTAATCACCTCGACCCCCAGCTCAATACCGTCACTTTTCAAAAAGGCATCGAAATCGCCGCCGCGTGGGGAGAAGAGGTGAGAGCTATCCATGAAGGCACCGTGCTCTACGCAGAGTGGTTCAAAGGGTATGGCAATATCATTATCATTGACCATGGTGATAGCTACTATAGCCTCTGCGCTCACGTTTCAAAAATACTAAAAGGTGTTGAACAGGAAGTGCAAACAGGCGAAGTGATTGCGCTCGCCGGGGACACCGGTTCTTTGAAAGGCCCCTGCGTATACTTTGAACTCAGATATCAGGGAAAACCACTCGATCCCCTACAGTGGCTACAACCTCATTGAGTGAATCCCTGCACCAACCATGGTACCACAAGGGTCTATGACCACCTAACCTGTACCTTAATAGAACGAGGAGGAACACATGCTACACAGATCTAAGAGAAACGTTGTACTATCGATTATGCTCATCTCACTCTTCATCGTCTGCGTGCTCATACCCTATAGAAGTGTGAAGGCACGTTCAGATGAGGTGTACGAAAAACTCAAGATCTTCTCCGAGGTGCTCAGCATAATCCAGAAAAATTATGTTGAAGAAACCACATCTGAAAATCTCATCTATGGTTCCATTAATGGCATGTTGAGAACCCTTGATCCCCATTCCTCATTTATGCCCCCGGACGTGTACAAGGAATTGCAGGTAGAAACCAAGGGGAGTTTTGGCGGCATTGGTATCGAGATCACCATCAAGGAGGGAGTGCTCACCATCATCTCACCCATTGAAGACACTCCTGCCTTCAGAGCAGGGCTTAAGGCGGGCGATAGCATTGTAAAAATAGACGGAGTATCAACAGAAAATATGTCCCTCTTCGATGCGGTTAAAAAGATGCGGGGGCTTACGGGAACCAAGGTTACCATCTCCATTATGAGGGAAGGTTTTACCGAACCCCAGGAGTTCGCACTCTCCAGGGAGATAATCCGCATCACCAGTGTAAAGCACAAGCTCCTCGAAGAGAGCATCGGATACCTCCGGATCAGTCAATTTCAGGAGAAAACAGAGGAAGAGTTTAGCAAGGCCCTCGATACCCTAGAAAAGGGTACTACCCCTCTTACCGGCCTCATCCTGGATTTAAGAAATAACCCTGGTGGACTACTGGATCAGGCCGTGAAAGTGTGTGATGAATTCCTCGAACAGGGACTCATTGTCTATACCCAGGGGAGAAACGAGATGCAACAGATGAAGTTCACCGCCACCCCTAATAAAAAACCCCACTCCTACCCGCTCATAGTACTAGTGAATGCAGGAAGCGCAAGTGGTTCAGAAATCGTAGCCGGCGCACTGCAAGACCACAACCGGGCAGTTATTGTGGGAACCACTACCTTCGGCAAGGGTTCCGTACAGACTATCATCCCCTTAGAAGATGGATCAGGATTACGCTTGACCACCGCGCGCTACTACACTCCCCGTGGAATCTCAATCCAGGCAAAGGGGATTATACCCGACGTAGTGGTCAAAGAGGGAGTAACCTTAAAAAAGGATGAGAAAAAAGAAACTAAGATGATCAAAGAGAAAGACCTTGAGGGTCACTTTGAACCTGAGGAAAAAGCCAAGGAAGCATCGGTCACCGACAATGAAGAAACGGATATGCCCCTCGCCCGTGCCGTCCAGCTACTGAAGGGCTGGCACATCCTCAAAGGGTCTGAAAACCATACGCAACCGACCACGGAACCATGATGAAGTGGCAAAAACTTACATCACTACTTCTCACCACCACCAGCCTTGCGAGACTGAAAACGCGTAAACTATCCCTGGTGTGGGTAGCTATGGGAGTAGGAGCATTGTGCGTGCTTCTCATCCTCACCGTGGCCTACCTCAAAAAGCAAGAACTCTCCCATCTCCTCAATCCCCCTTCTCCCGATACGGTGAACACACAGTTACTCGAAAAGATACAAGCCGTGGAGAAAATTATCTCCCACCAATTTTCTCTTCTCTCCATTCCCGCGCAGCAGATTTCTCTACAACAATTTCAACACAGAAAAAATCTCATTGAGTGGAACTACAGCGTCATTACCGTGACGCTCCCTCCTGAGATTACCCTCAATCAGGTTACCAACACCTTTAAGCGAGGATTTCCCTTTTTTGAGATCGAGGGCCTCACCTACCAGATTTCTCAGACGGAGGTAAACAGTGCCACCATCGAGGTGAGCATTCAAGGCTGCGTCACCCATCAGCTGATCTTCAACTATCCTCCCCCTCCCTCGCAGGAGCAGAACACGACCTCCAGTATGTATCAGGCCTCCCTGATCATTGACGATCTGGGGAAAAGTTACGCAGACTTTAAAAAGCTCCTCGAACTCGAGATCCCCTTCACCTGTTCCATTCTGCCCTTTGAAACTTACTCGGTGAGTATTGCCAGGGAAGCGTATAAAAACAACCGGGAGGTTATTCTCCATCTCCCCCTGGAACCCAGAGACGCAGTCACCCAACCCATCAACCACGGAATGTTACTCACCAGCATGGATGAGCATCAGCTCCTCGCCCACCTGGAGAAAAGCCTCAATGCCCTACCCCACATTTCGGGAGTGAGCAACCATATGGGCTCAAAATTTACTGAAGATAAAGAGAAGATGGAGATAGTATTAAAGAAAATAAAAGAGAAGGGACTTTATTTTTTAGACAGCCGCACTACCACCAAAACAGTTGCGTATCAACTTGCCCGGAAGATGGCACTCAGAACTGCCTACCGCGATCTCTTCATTGATAATGACCTTGACCCCACCTCTATTGAAGTCCAACTTGCACAACTGCCCCGCATCGCAAAAAAAAATGGTGGATACGCCATTGCCATTGGGCACCCCCATTCCTCAACCATTGAGACCATTAAAAAACTCATCCCTCTCTTCAAAGAGTGGGGGGTGAGTATTGTTCCTCTCTCCCAGTTGGTGAAATGATCTCTCTCCCCCTTGTGTGCTCCCTCATCACAGGGGACACTGTTTTTTAACCAGCCTCATTTTACACGTTGGAGGATTTTCTGAGTAATCGTATCGCAGAGTGTAAGTACCCTCTCTATCCCCTCCTGACGTATCCGCTCAACGTGAATACCTGCGACTACCACCACCTTCCTGTTGAGTTGTGCCGCCAGGGTTTCAGAGACCTTTTGGGCTACCACCCCATCCTTATGCCCTAAAAAATTATACACTGATGAAGTGGCACTTACCTTCTTCTTCTCTTTACGGCTCGGCCGAGGGAGTGCTACCGCAATAGCCCCGATGTGGGGCTTGTCTCCTCCATAGAGCACCACCAGGAGATCTGAGCAAACCAATCTCACCTCAGCATTCACTCTGTAGGGTGCCACACCGCATGAACACACTATCTTTTTCACGTTAGTCACCTAGGGGAGCTATGCACTAAATGCCCGTAATCTGTTCCACCCTGAAGTCATATACTACTTCCTGAACGTGGTTCAATTGAAGCACTACCTCACGTTTCTCGGTCACCTCGCCAATCACCCTAGCAGCAATATCTTTCTTCTGAAATGCATCAAGGCAGGCTGCAAGACGGGCATCATCCACACAGAGAATAAACCCATAACTTAAGAATGCCTTAAGCCACTTTATTAATTCAACGCCAGCGGGGGTGGGTATCTCATCAAGCACTATCACACACCCCTTGCGGGAGTACTCACACAAGAGCGAGACCGTGCCCACAATACCGCCATTACTCACATCCTTAGCCGTTTCACAAAGACCCTCCTCTGCCAGATACCGCATGATCTCTAAACGCTCCCGCACGTACGCAGTAGATTTCCCAGAATTAGCATCCCAGCTTAGCACTGACCGGCATCGTCCATCAGTTCCCTGCAGGTCAGCAGCGAGTACAATCTTCTGACCTGCCCGGGCATTATTACTCCGCAACAGTTTTCGGGCAGTGCCCAGGATAGATACTGCAAGCGATGGTTCTCCTGCATCAGGGTTAAAGTGACCACCTACCATGGGCACCCCAAACTTCTCACACCCCTTTCGTATCCCCTCCATCACCATCCGGTACTCCGTGTCCTTGGAGGCGGAGAGCACATTAACTAAGGCTAAGGGTGTGCCACCCATGGCATAAATATCATTCACACTGGCCATCACCGCTGCCTTCCCTGCCGCATAGGGTTCGGTCTTAACAAACTGTGGCCACATACCTTCAGCGGCGAGCAAAAGGTAGTGGTCTCCATAGGTAATAGCTGCGGCATCCTCACCGAAATCAGTTACTACCGAAGAGGTATCATCTCCCCCCGTACTCTTTAGGATTTCCACCACCTGGTGGAGGCCTCGCTTTCTGGTAATTCCCGGGTAATTCCTGATTTCATTAACGATAGTTTTAAGCTCCATAAC
>CAYYOQ010000044.1:8808-12083 GCA_964473235.1 uncultured Thermodesulfobacteriota bacterium
TACTCCCTGGTACTGGACAACATTTCCCACCGCCCTCCAGCGACAGCGCTCAAAAAAAGACACGTTGGGGAGCTGAACGTATGCCATGAAGTGTTGAGCGCCCTTTGCCCTTACTGTCTCTACCGCTTTCTCTATCAATGTTTTTCCCGCCCGTCCCCGGTACAGTTTAAGCACCGCAAGCCTGCTTCCGAACCACACATTTTTTCCCCGCCTATAAACCCTTACCGTCCCTATAACCTTATCACGAGAGAGGGCTATAATATGAATCGCCTGAGGATCATGTTCATCCTTATCGGATTCCGAGAACAGTTGCTGCTCCTTTACAAAAATCTCATGACGTATACGATATGCCTCTCGTAACTCCTCTTCAGTCTCTACCAGCTTGCACTTCACGCCCTTTATATTCATATCTCTAGTGCGAGGCACTGGTTTTTAAAAATTCCTCGAGCTGTTTTACATGCTCCCACATAACTTTCTTCTTGCGGGGATCGTAGAGAAGGTAGGCGGGATGATAGAGCACGACAAACTGTATCCCAGGATACTCTGAAGAGCTAAAGCATGTACCCGCCTCCTCCTCCATCGAGAAATCAGTCTTCTCAGGAATCATATGCTTGAGGGCTACTGCCCCCAGGAGCAGAATTACCCTTGGGTGGATAAGCTCTATCTGCTTATGCAGATAGGGTACACAGGCAGCTACTTCCTCTCGCAGGGGAGAACGGTTTTCCGGGGGTCGGCACTTCACGATATTGGCAATTAACATATCTCTCTCGGTTTCAAATGAAATTGCCTTCATGATCTCATCTAAGAGTTTCCCCGCCTTCCCCACAAATGCCTTACCCATGATATCTTCATTTTCCCCGGGCGCTTCTCCTATAATCATAATCCTTGCCTCAGGGTTACCCCGGTCAACCACTATGTTTCTTCTCCCCCGATGCAGTTCACACCGGGTGCAATTGGAGCTTTTTAAAATGCTGTTAAAGCTTTGATAGTCGCGGGCATCCAGGATATCGTTCCGGGTAGTATCAAAGAGATCACCTTGGTGTGCCACGTTTTCCCCTCCTTAAAGTGATTTTGGATTGTGGATTTTGGAATTTTAAACTTATCTCACTTCCCACATCCCACATCTCATATCTCACATCCAATTCCTCAATCCCTTAATCCCTCAATTACTGTAACTGCATGTCTTCCATACACTATGAAAATAGTCCTGAAGTTCTTTTGCAACTTCTGATGAGCGAACCACAACGGAGGCCTCATGATTCTTTTCAAGCGCATTATAGGTCCAGTTAGTGCTTCCAACAATGCTCACCTCACCATCAATGATAAGCATCTTGCTATGGGTGGTAATGTCTTCCGGATCATAGACCACCGCTACTCCACCCTGAGAAAGCAGGGCGGCGGTCTTTATGTTTCTTAGGCTCGCCCTCTCTTGTCCCTCCCCCCTCTCCAAAATAACCTTCACCTCAACCCCCCTCTTTTTTGCTGCAATCAGTTCCTTAATTAACACATTGCTGGGACCGCGTGCATGTTTCTGATAGTAGCTTGCCTCAAACATCATCACCAGAATAGAAGAGCGTGCCTTCTGGATACAGTCACGCACTACCCCAAAGTAATTTTTGTCTGTGACAACTTGCACATCCTTGGCAGGGAATCCCCAGCCGGAGCTACTACTCAGAACACATAACAGGAGTGCCACTCGAACAAAATTTTTCACCATTGAAGACACCTCCTCTCACGTATCCATACGTGTGACATGAGGGAGATACCTTCATGCAACACGCCGCAAGGTGAGGAATAACCTATGTGCCTACTTTTCTTTTTCCTTCTTCGCGGTCACCTTTTCCTTTTTCACTTCCTTTCCCTTCTTTACTTTTTTTTCCTTTTTTTTCTTCTTGGTAGCTGAAGCGCTGCTCTCAAGATCCGAGAGCTTGCGCACAATGAGCTTATGGGGATGATGGGGAAAGTCCACCCTAACATAAACTTTCTTAGAAAAAATCTTTTCCACCACCCCCTGCTTCTCACCGCTTGCAAAACTGAATGTAATCTTATCTCCTACCTTCATCACAATCCTCCTTATTAGTAACAAAGTAGCTTTATAATCTCACCTCTCATATCCTCTAAAAACCTTCTGCGCTTCTTCCTCCAGAAGTTCAGGACACTCTTCATACCGTGGAGAGAAGTGAAATACCCTTAATGCAGCAACCTCCGCCTCCCGGGCAATGAGGCCGGCCTGCCTCGCGGTCAAGTGGTCTTTTGCCCTCGCCTTATCACTGTCTCGCTCTAGAAACGCAGCTTCGCAGAAAAGGATATCCGCACCTTTTGCCAGGCTTACAATTTTATCCACATTTTCCTGAGTGTAGCAGCAATCAGCCACATAGGCAATCTTTTGTCCCGGAGTAATTTTTACCACTGTTCCCTTGAGATCACCCAAAGCCACCTCCCGCACCCCTTCCCCTCTCCCCATGGGTATTTTCATAGCCATACTATCAGGTGCTTCTTCCCAGATACGCTCCTTAAGTTCCTTTAGCCACGGTCCTATTGAAAATCCCAGCTTAGCTAGACTTTCCTTATTAATATTTATATGAAACCGCTCTGCCAGTGAGAAGGCTAAGCAGGGTATCCGGTGGTCCAGATGAACCGACTCTATCTTGAAGTGAGGGTTTTCCTCCACCACGCATTGAAAGGAAAGTTTTTCCCCCTCTTCACAGCGAAACTGTTCGGAACAGATAAAGGTCGCCGATTGAATAAAAAACGGATGAATCTCCTTCACACTCAATCGGAGAGGATAATCCTCTACCAGATTCCAGGTATAACCCGTCAACTTACCGGCAATATTAGAGATGATCCCCGGGGGACCGCAGAGGGTGATATCCTTATCCCTGCCCAGTACCACCCTGAGCAGATGATCAAAACCAAAGAAGTGATCCACATGGGTGTGAGTTACAAACACGTGGGATATCTTGAGAATTTTTGCTTCTCGTAAGGAACGCAAGTCACCGAGATCAAAGAGAAGAGCCTGCTTCTTATGGAGAACCTCTAGGTATAAAACCGGGTCCCCAAAAGGAGCATTTAAAAGTGTGGTGTGAAAAAGAGGATTCATCAACTTCACTACAGTAGGTAGTACATATCACTATCCTAAAATCCTATAGTCGCGACTCCACACCTGGTGGCTTTTATTTTTTAAAAGTTGTTACTACATTTTTCCCTATAGCAAAGTGGTTTTTAACACTACCTTTTAAATTTTTCAAGCAATTTATCACTTCTAAGCTACATAA
>CAYYOQ010000045.1:0-12049 GCA_964473235.1 uncultured Thermodesulfobacteriota bacterium
TGAACGTTTGGATGAATTAGTACAGCACGATCTTCTTAAACGTATTGTTTCCTTCACCTACATTGGAAATGTGCCAAAAGGTTTTAGGTTTAAAAATGCAACCTATCTAGAACCAACCTCCAGCCAGCACTTAGCTTTGCTCCTCAAACAGCACCATGTTTATTTAACTGCTTCACGTAATGAACCCGGAGCCAACCATCAAAATGAGGGGGCTAATTGTGGTTTACCGTTACTGTACCGGGAGAGTGGGTGTTTACCAGAGTACTGTAGGGGGTTTGGTATTGCTTTTAAAAAAGATAATTTTGAAGAGAAACTTCATGAAATGGTGAATACCTATGACCACTGGGCAGATCGAATGAGAGAGTATCCCCACACTGCTGAGCGAATGTGTGATAATTATTACAATTTGTTCGTGATGCTTCTCGATCAGAGGGAAAACCTTCTCAAAAGACGCACGCAGGTGGTGGTACAGGCAGCAGTGGGTGTTAAGGAGTATGGTGAGTAGGGTACTGTAGTTTCAATCCACCAATGCCTGAGAGCTATCTCGAGGGATCTGATGAATCACTCAGAGTGGTTGTTGAGCATAAAGGATGATGTGGGTGAGTTTCTTGAGGTACTTCGGGTACCCAGTCAACCCGGCCGTTTCCTTCCCTGTGTAAAAGGAGCAACTAAAGAAGGTACGCAACTATCTCTGGGATTTAGCTGTTTTGCCCTCAAGATTTACTATACCTTAGGACTATGGGATACGCTCACTGCTCACGAGCGGGAATCGTGGATTGCGTTTCTCAAATCATTCCAGATTGAGGAAACCCATGGTGCTGAAGCCTTGTCGTCCAATGCCTTTATTGACAGACCGCTCATTACCTCTCTCATAAGGCAGATACCATGGTATCAACGTGTTATTGCACGTGTGCTTCGACCACCTCACCTGACCTACCTGCAGCGTGTGATCAACGCAGAGACAAAACAAGCCATTGCGACACTGATACAAGTGGGTGAATCACTGGATAGGCCGTACGGTGGTTTTCCCATAACGGAGAACGGTATCAGGAATTACCTCACCCGCCTGGACTGGACACAACCCTGGGCAGCGGGAGCACAGCTATCAGCGCTGGCGGTCTTTCTCACATCTCAGGCGCCTAGATTTTTACCTGCAGAAGAGACACAACAGCTTTTAAAGATCTGTAACTCCTTTACAGACACACTCGTTGACCGAGGGACGGGGGCATATTTCAAAGGTTCCCTGCCTGAACATGGGGTATTGGTCAATGGTGCCATGAAGATACTCAACGCCCTAGAGTGGTTGGGGATGCCGATTCACTGTCCAGAGAGATTAATTGATACATGCCTTGCCCAGTTACCTTCCTCAGACAGTTGTCATCTGGTTGATGTAATCTATGTTATTTATCGTTGTGTGCAACAGACCACCTATAGAATGGCGGAAGTTGACGCTTACTGTACCCAGGTGTTAGAGAAGATTGTGCAGCACCGTAACTTAGACGGCGGATTTTCATATCACATTGGGCGGAGCCAGAGATACTACTATGGTGTGCTCATTTCACATGGATACGCTGAGAGCGATATTCATGGGACGTGTCTGCTTACCTGGGCGATTGCCATGATTCTTAACCTGAGGGATGAGAAGACGATTAGGTTGCGGGTGATTAAGCCATGAGTGTACAACAGCATATCTCTCGCTACTACCACCACCTGCATCGTACTCTCACTCGCACGTGGAGCAGAACCATCAATTATGTAATCGATACAACGAATTGGTCATTCTTCTGGGACGCGCACTATATCACCACTAGCTTGAAGAAGAGCCTTGGGTTATGCACACGCGTGATCTATGATCCTTGGAGATTAAAGGGGCAAATCATTCATTTTGGTGATCGCTATCTTTATCTGAATGGCCCTTTTCAAAGCCTCCATCCATCAAACTATGTCTTTTTAACCTGGTTTCACGGTGAGGTAATGGACCCCAATCCTCAGATGCAACGCCTCTTTACCATACTACCGCAGGTGACTACCTACATCCAAAAGATTGTGGTACCCTGTCAACTATCGAGAAGAGTCTTAGAAGATCTAGGCATACCTGAGGCAAAGATTGTAACGATACCACTGGGGGTTGATTTGGAACGCTTTGTACCCGCTACAGAAGAATCTCGATCCCAGCTGAGAGCGAGACTGGGAATTCCAAAAGAATCTATTTGTATTGGCTATTTTCAAAAGGATGGTGTGGGGTGGGGGAAAGGGGATGAGCCTAAGCTCGTAAAAGGTCCTGATCTATTTTTACAGGTGGTGGAGAATCTTTCCACCCACTTCGGTAAGGTAATGATTGTATTAACTGGACCGGCGAGGGGATACGTGAAAAAAGGGCTAGAAAAATTGAGGGTGCCTTATCTCCATCACTATCTCTCTCGCTACCTCGATATAGTGTCTTACTATCAGGTGCTCGATCTTTACCTCATCACCTCACGCGTTGAGGGAGGACCAAAGGCGTTGCTGGAGAGTTGGGCAACTGGTATTCCGGTTGTTGCAACACGCGTGGGGATGGCAGCCGATCTGGTGAGACATGGTGAGAATGGAATGCTCGCGGAATTGGAGGATGTAGAAGCGCTGACGCGTTACGCGAGTGCACTTATCGAAGATGCGGCGTTGCGTGAGAGGTACCGTCGTAGGGCACTCGAAGATGTTACACACTACGGGTGGGATGCTATCGCTCAGCAATACTATCACGCGTTATATCATCAATGTTTGACGTAGGGTGAACCTACCACACGTTTGAAAGATGGCGTACATACCTACAGAAGTAGCTCGACGGGTTGAGGGACAACGATTAGCCTACTATTGCTCCAAGGCAAGTGCTGAGTTTTGGGATACACATTGGAACCAATACCTAGCACAAGAAATTTTTAGAGGGGCAGCTAATGGTAACTTGGGTTGGTTTGAGAAACCATTTACTACCTATCTCTCTAAAGAAGGACCTATTCTCGAGGCCGGCTGTGGCATCGGTGTGTACGTGCGGGCACTTCGTGTGAGGGGCTATAATGTTGAAGGAATAGAGTGGGGAGCGAGCACAGTAGAAGCGGTATGTACACTATACCCTGACCTCCCCATTCGAAAAGGTGATGTGACCTCCCTCGAAGTTCCTGATGGTTACTACAGCGGTTATATTTCCTTGGGGGTAGTGGAGCATAGTCAGGAGGGTCCTGAACTGTTTCTTAAAGAATCATACAGAGTGCTCACGCCAGGGGGGGTGGCACTCATTTCTGTGCCTTTTTTCCACTCTCTGCGTCATCTCAAAGCCAGGTTGGGGTTGTATCGTGATCAGCCTGGTGAACTAGAGTTTTATCAGTATGCGTTTACTGAAAAAGAATTCAGAGCCATTTTAGAAAGAGCTGGTTTTAACATTATCGATACAATGCACTATGATGGTTTTAAGGGTGTGAAAGATGAGCTGCCATTTCTTAATGACATTGTTCAGTGGCCAATAATTGGTCAGCGGGTGAAACGCTGGCTTCAATCCCACAAATGGATTGAAGGCGCTCTAGGGCACATGATTCTTTTTATTTGTAGAAAGGCATAGTAACGCAATGGGTAGTCTAAGACACAGCCGCCTCGTGCTCTTCTTTACTCGTGACGTTTCACTACACAAGTGGAGTGAGATAGGGATGCTCAGTAGAGAAGTGTTACTTTACCAACACCTGTACCCGCACCTTCGCACGATCACCTTTGTTACCTACGGTGATGCTCGTGATCTGGATTATGCCACCCAGCTTAATAGTATTCGTATTATCTGTAATCGATGGGGCTTATCTGAGCAGTGGTATACCTTCCTTATCTCTTGCTTCTACCCCCTGTGGTGGCGAGGTGCAACCATCCTCAAGAGTAACCAGATTCCAGGAGCAGAGATTGCCCTGAAGGTAGCACAGCGCTTTCAGATGAAATATATCGCACGTTGCGGCTACCTTCCCTCTAACATCGTTCTCTGGCAGGATGGTGAAGATTCGTCAGCCTTCCAAAGAGCCCAGCAGCGAGAAGCTGCCGTTTTTCGGGCTGCGGATCGGGTAGTGGTTACCACTGAGGTGATGTATCAGACCCTCATTGCACGATATGGGATCGCGCGTGAAAAGGTGTGGATTATTCCAAATTATGTGGATACTCAGTGTTTGAAACCCTCTCCCAACTCCCGTGTCCCTCGTCTCCTCTGTTTTGTGGGGCGTTTAGAGAAGGAAAAAAATATCGAAGCCTTGCTCGATGCAATTGAGGGACTAGAGGTAGAGTTGATGGTAATTGGTGGAGGAAGCTTGCAAGGTGAGTTGATGCAGAGAGCGCAGGAGAAACAATTAAGGGTGCGCTTCATAGGAAATGTGCCTCATCAGGTGCTCGCCAGCTATTTTAACCGGGCATCACTGTTCATCTTGCCATCCTTTATAGAGCATCACCCCAAAACGTTACTAGAAGCCATGGCCTGTGGCCTTCCGGTGATAGGTACTAATGTCACCGGGATACGCGAGCTCATCTGTCACCGTGAAACGGGCTACCTATGCGGTACGTCAGCGAAAGAAATTCGGGAAGCGATCGGGGAGGTTCTTTCTGATAAGAGCCTTTGCGCTCACCTGGGCAGTAATGCCCGCAGCTATGCGGTCGAGCATTTCGCATTAGAGCGGATCGTGAAGATGGAACTGAACCTTTTAGAAGAGTTGAGTGGATAAGAAGCGCAGAAGGTAACAGAGTGTGTAATAGTATTATGGCATCCTTTAAATAACCTACTCATGGTACAGCTACGAGGAACATTCACGCACATTTTAGCAAAACTACTGCGCCCTCTTCCCCCGCAGTACCTGGAATCACTTCTCTCTCGACTTATAAGTGCTCAGGTTGCGAGGATGACTCCTGGTGAGGCACTACGTCTCCTCTTTCGTTTAGATGGATTCTTTTACTCCCTGCAGGGGCAAAAGGCAGTTGAGTATGGTGGCGGGATTCACACCAAGCACCGTCATACTCACTACCACGATTTTTTTATCAGTAATATTCAGCCTGGTGAGAGGATACTGGATGTTGGTTGTGCTAGTGGTGTGGTAGCTTATGAGGTAGCCGAAAGGGCGAAGGCGTATGTGGTAGGTGTGGATGTGAGTGCTGAGCTGATTGCACAGGCACGAGAGCGATATCCACATCCACGGGTTACGTTCATGGTCGGTGATGTGCGTTACCAGCTTCCTGATGGCCCGATCGATGTAGTGATCCTCTCAAATGTGTTGGAGCATCTCACGGAACGACCTGCGTTTCTCTCTCGCCTAATGGAGTCACTCAGCCCTTCTCGCTTTCTGATTCGCGTTCCCCTCTTTGATCGGGACTGGCGAGTACCTCTTAAGCGAGAGCTTGGGGTAGAGTGGAGATTAGATCTCACCCATGAAGTTGAGTATACAGTGGAGTCATTTTCTGAGGAAATGGTTAACGCAGGTTTAAGGATTAGCCAGCAGGAGGTGCGGTGGGGAGAACTGTGGGCAGTTGTTAAACCAGGCGTAGAGTGAAGGACATGGGAGAGCAAACCCCCAGGGTCAGCATTGTGATGAGTGTGCACAATGGAGCGCAGTTTCTCCATGAGGCAGTGGCGAGCATTCGCGCGCAAACCTTTAGGAACTTTGAATTTATTATCATTAATGATGGATCAACGGATGGGACACAGAACATCCTTGAGTCATGTCATGATGAGAGAATAGTGCGTGTCAACCAGGAAAGGACTGGGTTAACCAAGGCATTAAATAGAGGGCTTTCACGCGCGAGAGGAGAGTATATCGCGCGAATGGATGCGGATGATATTTCACTGCCTGAACGTTTAGAACGTCAGGTGGCATTTCTTGATAGGAATCCCACTGTCGCCTTGGTAGGGTGTAATATGGTTGTCATTGATGAAACCGGGGCAACGGTGTCGGTCATAGACGTACCGGTTGAGAATGAAGAAATCAAATGGCAATTATTGTTTCGTAATCGTTTTGGGCATAGCGCAGTGATGTTTCGAAGAGAGTGTCTCTCAAGGGTGGGTACCTATGATGAAACTATCCCCTACGCTCAAGATTATGACCTGTGGTTGAGAATATCTCAGCACTATAGTTTGGGTAACCTGAGGGAATATCTCCATCAGTGGAGGTTGAATGCGCGTAGTGGTATTTCTGTGACGAAGGTGCAAGAGCAGTGGCAGTATGCATCCCGTATTAGTGACCGGTGTATTCATGCCCTGCTCCACCAAGAAAGTGTCGATACTGTCCTCCTCGCAGAGGTAAGAGACTACATAAATGTGGAAGTCTCACCTCAGAAGGTGGAGGCGGTGGAAGAGGTGCTCTTTAAGATCCTGGATGCTTTTTGGCGCTCGCTTTCTGGGAGTCACCACGTTCTCAAGAAGCAACGAAGAATAATGGAGAGTCGCTATGCGATGAATTTCGCCCTTCTTTACTACCAGAGAGATACGCAGAGGGATTTCAGAAGGTGTGCGCTGAGAAGTGTGAGGAATGATTGGCACCATCTGAAGGGGAGCGTGATCACTTTAATGATTAAGTCCTGCGTGAAATCTCTCCTTGGTGAGAGGCTCTTTGAGAAGATTAGAATGGTGAAGAGATGAGTATTGAAAGACCCATGAGCTACTATGCGAAACCTCTGGTGAGTGTCATCATCCCCACTTATAATCGGGCGCAATTAGTGTATCGCGCTGTTGAGAGTGTATTGGCGCAGACCTTTAAAGATTATGAAATCATTATGGTGGATGATGGGAGTACGGATACTACTGAGGGATTGCTTAAGAGCGCCTATAAAGGAAAGATTTCGTATATCAAGAAGGAGCGCAATAAGGGCCTTGCTGCTGCAAGGAATACCGGGATACAAGCTTCACGGGGGGCTTACTTTGCGTTCTTAGACGATGACGACACCTGGCATCCCAAGAAATTAGAGTTGCAGATTGATCTCATGCAGCACAAACCTTCCTT
Source organism: uncultured Thermodesulfobacteriota bacterium (assembly GCA_964473235.1). Lineage (GTDB taxonomy): Bacteria > Desulfobacterota > WTBG01 > WTBG01 > WTBG01 > CAYYOQ01. The sequence goes on from CAYYOQ010000045.1 coordinate 6,984, forward strand.
GGGTTTGGTGTACTGTGGCTATTTTCAGGTTGACGATACGGGGAGAGTGGAGGGAGAGGCAAAGCCAACAAAGCGGGGGAAAATCCATGATGATCTATTATGCCGTAACTATATTGTAGGATCAGCCTCAGCAGCCCTTTTGGCGAAAGAGGTATGTTCTCGAATAGGGTATTTTGATGAGACGCTCGCTTCCTGTGAAGATTGGGATATGTGGATACGCATTGCAAAGTACTATGAGATAGATTTTGTGGATCAACCACTGGTGAGCTGTACATTCCACTCTGAACGTATGAGTAGTAGGTTATCGAACATGGAGAGTGCTACCTTTGCGGTACTTGATAAACACTGGCCAGAGAATCCTCAAAGGGAACACACCTGCCAGCAGAGGAACAAATTGTACAGTGACCACTGTATCAGTTTTGCGTGGCGATACTACGAGAGAGGGGAGAGGCCATCATTTGATCGATTGATGTATAAGGCGCTTGAGTACTATCACCTCAATACTGTTTTTATCCATGGGAATGATCTCCAGGGGAAAGAAGAAGCACTCTTTGAGATATTCCGTCGGTACTGGGATAACCCCGCCCATAGAGAACAGAGTAGGAAGAGAAGGTGGAGCTTGAGCAGGCACTACCTGCAGATCGCCTGGGAGTACTATCACCGTGGAGATATGAAAAATTACCGCAGGTGTGTGGGAAAGGTATTTCAGTTTTCTTATCCCAGAGTACCTCTGCGACTGATTATTCCTTTTTTCAAATCTTTTTTGGGAAAACCTATTGCTGAGAGGATTCATCAGGCACGAGAGAGACTGATGAAATCATCGTGGGTTTAAAATAATCTTCAACCGGGTCCTACAGTGTTTTTTCAGAGGTTTAAAAAGAGAAAAAAGATTGCATTTTGCCTAGGCCATGGATGTGGGTTAGGTAATATGGTTCAGGCGCTTCCCGCCATTCAGGCGCTCTCTGAGACAGGCCACATTGTTGATATGTTTCTTTCTGAGTTTGCCTATGGCGATATGACCGAGGTGGTGAGGGGGCAACCCTATGTGCGTCATATTTATGAAAATACCTATGATAATGAAGAAGAGTTATATGATCTGTGTGTTGTTTCGTTTCTCTCACCGCATCGGGTTGCTAATGCGAGAAGCTACCTCAAGCTCACCACCCCATGGAAGAAGAGATCAGAGTATGAGCAGTATTGTGGGGTAGCCCAGAAGTTGGGTGCACGAACATTTACACCACCCCGATTGAATAGGGCACCTATTGATTTTAAACTTACCCCAGTAAGTATTGTCATTCACGCAGGGTGCTCAAAGAAGAAGATGTGGGAGAGGAAGCGGTGGCCACACTATCACGCGCTGATAGAACTCCTCTTAAAGGATGGGTGTAATGTGTATTGTTGCGGCAAAGAAGATGAGGGTATCGATCATCCAGGTGTTACGGCATATCTGAAGCTCCCTCTCCCGCACACTATTGCACTGATAGAACAGGGTACTCTTTTTGTATCCAATGACAGTGGTCTCATGCATATCGCCGCTGCCTTGAGGAAGAAACAGGTTGCCATATTCACTGCCACCAGTATAAGGAAGAATGCACCCTCCTATAACCCTTACGCTCATGTGATAGCTCCTGAGTTACCCTGTGCGCCCTGCCAGGGTAATGACGATACCTGGACCCGGTGCAGAGAGTGGAAGTGCCGTGACGCGATTACCGTTGAGAAGGTGCATCATTTGATCAAGAGAGTTATACGTGCCGAGGTTGCCGCATGAGGGTTAAGGTGAACTCGTGGTAAGGAACGTGGATAAGAAAGTTTCTATCGTGATCGCATCCCATGACTTTATAGATTCCTTGATTACCTGTATTAAAAAGGTGGATGAACATACGGAGAGGGAATTGCTCGAAGAAGTGGTAGTGGTAGATAATGGCTCTGAACACACGTATACCTTTGAGGAACTGAGGGAGCTGACGTCTCTTTCTCTCTCTCTTATTCATTTGGAAACAAACACCTCATTTGCCTATGCCAATAATAGAGGTGCTCAGGCTGCCCGAGGGTGCTACCTCTGTTTCATGAATAACGATATAGAAGTGTTGGAGAAATGGTTAGAGCCGCTGTATGAAATAATAGATAACGAGGAGAGAATAGGAGCGGTTGGTCCCAAAATGATTTTTCCTGATGGCTCTATCCAGTTTGCTGGCTATGAGAGAGACCCTCACACACAATTCCAGAGGCATCGATGGAGGGGGTACCCTAGTCACCTCATCCCGGAGGCAAATGTTGCAGGGCCTGTCTCTGCCCTCACGGGGGCGTGCCTCTTGGTGAAAAAGGAAAATGCCTATTTTGATGAGAGGTACTGGTATGGGTGTGAGGATGTTGATTTATGTGTGCGGTTGAAACAGCAGGGTACCATTATCTACTACCAACCTAAGTCAGTAGTTATTCATCGTGAGGGAACTACTCGGTTTAGTGGGTCAGTGGTAGTAGAGTATGAGAGGAATAGAGAACTCTTTAGGCAAAAGTGGGGCAGAGGCTGGGAAGAGCTCCTGTGGAAGGTAGTTACCTGACCTACGGCCCGCACACGGGGTGACCAGGTGAAGATAGGTTTTTTCTATGTACCATACTATCCGCTTGGAATCAGTGCATCTATTCATGGCTTCTACTTAGTGAAAGCGCTGAAGAAGAGGGGGCATACCATTCTCTCGTGTTTAGGTGAGGGGAATCCTGAGTGCATTCAGTTTGAGCGTACAAAGTGGGGTGCACTCAAGTTAGCCAACGCATCAGATGTGCTCTATATTAGGATCGCCGGAAACCCTGGGTATGGCTTCCTTGAGAAGGCTACGCTCCTTAAATTGCTAAGGCCCTTCTCCCTTCCGGTGGTCTGGGAGGTTAATGCTCCGGTGGAGGAAGTAAGGGCGAGCATTTCCCCGGGCAAGAAGTGTGAGGAGTTGATTCAACGTGAGAATCGCAAAAGAAAATTACTCGCACCATTGGCTGATGCGGGTATTGGTGTTTCGGAGGTGCTTAAGAACTATGTGAGAGAGTTTTTAGGTATTAAGAAGGCCTACTGTATTCCTAATGCGTCGGATCCTTGCCTCTTTGAACCGCACCGGGTAAGGGAGACCGCGCTCGTCCATCTAAAAGCTACCTTCAAAATTTTTTGGATAGGGAACGCACGCACACCGTGGCAAGGAATTGAGCTGATGTTAGACATTGCGGAAAAAATGCAGCATATTGATAAATCCATCATCTTCGTTCTGATTACTGGTGATAGCCTTTGGAGGTTTCCCGTTCTTAGTAACCTCCTTATTTTGAGGCACGTGCACTATAGTGATCTTCCACACTACCTCGCTTCTGCTGACCTCTGCCTCTGCCTCTATAAGAGTTATAAGTGGTGTGAGTATGGATTCTATAATTCTCCCTTGAAGCTCTTTGATTATATGGCAGCAGGGAAGCCTATCATTGCATCAGCTATGGGACAAATGGCTACTGTTATCAGACAGGGAGTGAATGGTATTTTAGTTGATAATGATGTTTCCTCGATCATTGCTACCATACGTGAGCTTAAAGAGGATCGAGCACGGCGAGAGTACTTAGGTGGGAATGCACGAAATGATGTGGTGAATTTTTATAACTGGGACAGGGTTGCACAACAGACTGAAGAAGTGTTGAGAGAGGTGTGCGGAAGGTGAAACGTGCTTCTTGTGTCACCTACTACTGGGTGACCGTATAGGTGGAGGGGGGGAGGGTGAGGTAGTGAGGGAAAGAGACCAGATCGCGGTAGTAATGGTAATCGGTCTTTTTCATCCTTTTGTCGGTGGGGCTGAAAAGGGATGTTTAGCGCTATCCAAAAAACTAGTGCAAAGGGGTGTCACCGTGACTGTGGTAACACAGTACCACGAGGGATTGCCGGCATATGAGGTGGTTGAGGGAATTCCGGTGTATCGGGCGATGCGGGGGGGGCACCTGTGGGAACTCGGCTTTATGCTTTCTGCAGCTCGCTTTCTTTGGAATCATCGACGCGCATATGATATCATTCAGTGCTCAACCCTTTTTCACTATATCCCTGTTGCTATTTTTTTTAAATACCTTTTGGGTAAAAAGGTGGTGGTGAGACTAGAAGGCGGCGGTTGGCGAGGCGATTTTCAACGCATTGAGCAGGTGAAGGGAAAGAAAGTAATCTGCTGGGCAGCCAAGAGAGCCGATGTGCTCGTCGCTATTTCTGATGAAATTGAGAAGGAGATAGTAGAGAGGGGATTTCCTCAGGAGAGGGTAGCCCGAATTTCCAACGCGGTAGATTGTACTCTCTTTAAGCCCAAGAGTAGCTATTGGCACAATAGAGAAACTCGCATTGGCTATGTGGGGAGACTAGAGGAAGGGAAAGGAGTTGAGTTACTCATTGATGCAGTAGGAGAAATTATTTCTCAGCTACCAGCGCTACAATTATTTATTGTAGGCAATGGAAGTTTAAAACCTAGACTCGTAGAGAAGGTTAACGATATGGGGATGGGAGAGCGTATCATTTTTCTCGGTGATAAAGAATCGGTTCATGATGAATATACTACCTTCGATTTATTGGTAATGCCTTCCTTTTCAGAGGGGATGTCGTGTGTGGTTTTAGAGGCAATGGCATGTGGTTTACCCGTTGTCGCAACTTCTGTTGGTGGAAACAGTGAACTAATGGATCCTGTAGATCGAGGGAAAACACCCATAGAATCGGGGAGCTTTAGAATTGGTCAGAATGGTTTGTTAGTCAACCCCGGAGATACACAGGGATTAGGTCGTGCGATGCGCTATCTGATCGAGCATAAGTCACGGGCTGAGGAACTGGGAAGGTGTGCCCGAAAAGCAGTGGAGACACACTATTCACTGGAGAACATTTCAGATGACTATGTAGCACTTTATAGAGATTTGCGTAGGTAAAGGTACCTAGAGCATGAGATGAACGGATATGCAGTTAGAGTTCCTTTCACTGTTACAGTGTCCTCACTGTAGGAAAAGTTTTAGACTTGAGATTTTTCACCAGAAGGATAGTGAGGTCTTTGAGGGGATTCTTATCTGCCCTCAGGGAG
>CAYYOQ010000046.1:0-1568 GCA_964473235.1 uncultured Thermodesulfobacteriota bacterium
TCATATAGTATCAAAAATTTTACTATAGTTTATAAACTAAGTTACATTTTATAATACATTTAATAAACTTTACAATTTCAATTTGATTTCTACAGCTGATTGTATTATTAATGGGAATATCCGCAATCTAATATGAGGAGGAAACTATGGAAACGCTTAGAAAGGTTAAGTATGCATTGTTATCTACCATGCTGTTATTCCTGGTAGGATGTCCACCTTTTCCAGTAATCATTCTTAGCCCCTCCAATGGTGATCACTTTGAGCAGGGCCAAGGAGATAACTTTTTCCGGATCGGCGCAAGACTTTCTGGAAGGAGAATTAACAGGTGATGCCCTCGTCTGGACTTCAAGCATAGATGACGAGATAGGAACAGGCACGAGCTTCTCTATGGGTGATCTCTCTAAGGGCACTCATATAATTACGCTGACCGCTACCAATGCTCAAGATGAAAAGGGAACAGCAACCATTACTATTACCATAGGTGAAATAGTACCCACCACCACCAGTACCGTGTCACCTCAACCCGGAACAGGTAAAATCATACTGAGCACGGATAGCGAAAATGATCTTCTTTTTTATGTGAACCAGGCAGAGAGCTATCGGCTCTACTACCACGGATTTGAAACAGAAGGTAACTTAGCACTCACCCACGTAGCGGATGGTGAGGGCACCATTGTGATCTTCAGCGAAGACCTTATTCCCATTCAGTGGATTGCCCCTGATCTCACTATTGTCGTCTACAAGGAGGACGACGGAACACCCTTTGATCCCCACAATGCCTATCATGAGGTGGCCTATGGTGATACTCAGGATTCCTTCACCATCGATATCTATCCAGAAAACCTCTCTCAGATCATAACTCAGATGGAAGCATCTACTGGTCAGCAATTTGCTAATGCCTCTCAGTTTCTCACCACCTACTCCATAAGTAGTTTTGCTGATCTGGTTGCTCGCGCAAAACAGAGCGGCCAAGATCAGGCACGCTTTATCGCTGCGGCAGCTGGTTTCAGTGCCGCAGCTGCCTACCTCAGCATGGAAGCGCAAGAAGCGGGATTAGTGTCCGCTCCCGATCGTGAGTTCCTTCAGGCCCCCTATGGCGAGCTGATTAAGTTTGTGGTGGGGATGCTTGCGGCTAAATTCAATGAAGAGTTCGGTCCCAGTGGACCTACTGATCCTGATATTCCTACGGTAGAAGTATTACTCTGCCGGGGAGTTGCCCAGTATGGCATCTGCCACTATATGTTCTTCCTCAAGCAAGACCTAGGAAAGTGTGTAAGCCTCTGCCTTACCTCCATGAGATGTTTTACCGATATCTGTATGCCCGACGAAGTCTCAGCAGAGACTGCCTTGGAGTGCCGAGAACACTACCTCGGTGAAGGAGGGTAATAACTTAAAAAATAAAAAGCTTATTTTTTAAGGGTACCTCTAAAAATCGAGCTTCTGATACCTTTGTAAACGCAACTATTTGATTTTCGTTAAAGCCATTTCACGAAAAATTAATTTTTAAGGTTCCCTTAAGTTTTTATTAAAAAATTATGAAAAACAAACCTACGCTATCAGAAATTGAA
>CAYYOQ010000046.1:1668-4878 GCA_964473235.1 uncultured Thermodesulfobacteriota bacterium
AGGGGACGTCCGTGATTTATTAACTTTTTAACAGCACTCTCTTGCTTGTTTCTAGTTTTAGATAGCCTACTCAAATAAGTCAATATTTCACGGACGTCCCCTATGTACTATGTTTCTAGTTGTATTTCAAGTATCCTATCCACTCTAAAAACTCTGGTGTCCTGCCTTTTCATGCAAAATGCTTCAAGTCCCAGGTATGCCCTTCCCTGATACTCCATTTCCCCCACTTTCTTGGGTTTTATGGTTCTTCTAGATTTCTCATCATTTGGTTTAAGATACACAATAGTGAGTGCCTTTTTGTCTTTAATAGCTCTCCTGATAATCTCCATCTTATCATCAACTGAGCATCGTTGTTCAGCCTTGTGGTACTGGTATTTAGTGAGATAATTTACCACATGATAGTCCATCCACACATGCTTTTTGTGAACAGGTTTTTTCAACACCATTCCATTGAGAGTGGTACAACGACTCAACGCAACATACAACTGACCGTGAGCGAACGTTCCCCGACCGAGATCAATAATTACTCTCTCAAAGGTTTTCCCCTGGCTTTTATGAATGGTAACAGCCCACGCCAGCATCAGGGGAAATTGAGTAAACGAACCGATAACTTCAGATTTTAATTGTCCCTCCTCAAGATAAAATTTGAAGATCTCCCAGGTATAAGGATAGATATCAACGCTTCTGCCATTATCTAATTCAGCCACGATAACAGGTTCTCCTGCTTCATCTTCTTCTATGGTTTCGATCTTGCCTATCGTTCCGTTAATCCAGCGATTGCTGGAATCATTGTTGAGCATCATGATCTGGGCGCCACTTTTTACCTGCAAGTCAATCGCGGTGGGCAGGTATTCCCTGCCGAACTCACCCCTGGTAATGCCTCGAAAGGTGTGCAGCTTTGCCTTGTGCTGTGCGAGCTGTTTTTCATTTATTGCTTCTGCTTGTGCATTGAGAGGGGTTAAATACACATAGAAGTCATCCAGGGATGGTTCAAATTCGGGGTCATATCTTTGATTCAATGCTGCTAAATCTTTATCATTTATTGAATTATTCCGAATGGCATTGAGCAGATTGATAAAATGTTCGTCTTGTTGCCGATAAATCTTTTCCAGCTCAATAAACTCCATATCAAAATTTTCGAAGACTCTGGCGCTAAAAAAATAGGGGGTATGGTAGTGCGATCGGAAAATTTCTTTTTCCTGGCTTGTCACGACAGGAGGCAGCTGGTATAAATCACCAAAAAAGATCATCTGAGTGCCACCGAAAGTTTTAGTCGCATCCCTGCCATTTACACGCATGAACTTATCCACACAATCAAGCAGATCTGCCCTCACCATCGATACTTCATCAATCACAATGGTATCGAGTTTTTGATAAATATTCTTTTTCACGTCTTCTTTTTTCTTCCTGAGTTTTATGGATTGCAGCGTCACATCAGGCTTAAACTTGAAAAATGAATGAATAGTTTGTCCTCTGACATTCACCGCTGCGACACCAGTCGGAGCCAGCACCACTGCCTTCTTTTTGGTGTGAGTGCGGAAATAGTCAAGCAGGGTTGATTTGCCCGTACCTGCCCGACCGGTGATAAAAATATTTTTTTGAGTATTCTCCATTACGTCTAACGCATGGAGGAACTGCTCGTTAAGATCAATGGTAAATGGTTTTTGAGCCATACTACTTATCTAGTTGTTTTTGCTGGTTGAGATTGCTTCGTCATCCCGTCTTAACGGGATACCTCGCAATGACATGTCACCTGTTTTGTGCTCTCAAAGTAAAAGGTGCACACAGAGCGCACCTTTTACTTATCACTTAAAGCTGACAACTGGCAACTATTTTTATAACTTCAAGCTCTCCTGCTTGTGATTGGGGTAATCCAGATACTCAATCACTTTGGGAGTTATCTTAATCAAACCATATCCGGGGTCGCTAGGTCCACCTTTCCAGTACATTTTCCACGCATCCTGCCACATCTTTGTGCGGGTTGCCTCATCCTTCACCACCTCTGCCTTTCCTATGGCAGAAACCCCGCTATGGTCGGAAGGACGATAGAAAAACACGCTCGCCTTGGAATTCTTTTCAATCTCCTTCACCTTTCTTGACTGACTCCCCGTCGCATACCAGATGACCAGATCATCCTTCACCGGCAGGTGCGCCATCATCCTTCCTCGCGGCACTCCATCTTCCGCGATGGTGATAAGGTTTGAGTACTGGTAGCTCGCTATAAAATCGAGAATGGTCTTTTTTAAATCACCTGACATAACAAAACCTCCTTTCATACAAGAAGAGCACTCCGTTTGAGGAGCATTGATTTGAGGATCGTTTCACTTGAGGAGCACTACCTTAAATGATCGCTTCGCTCGAGGATTGCTTCGCTTGAGGAGCACTCACGCTAGAGGCAACTCGAAACTCGTAACCCGAAACCCGCAACAATAAAATTACAAATCCCTTAATTCCCTAATTCCTAAATTTTATTTTCCTCAAGGCCTGAAAGGTCACTCCTCAAAGACTGAAAAGTCTGCTCCTTAAGCGGCAGCGCTCCTGTTGCGTCCCATTTCATGGTCTGCAGTTGGGACAGGTGTCAAAGAACTCTTTGGGAAGATTAGATTTCTTCCGCATAAACTCCAGTTGAAACTCCGGGGCAAAGTAGTATCCACAAACCTTGCAGGCCTTCAACTTAAATTCCGTATTCCACTTGCGGAACTTGCGGGTATCACCTACATCCTCCATACCAATGCACTGGGTAGGGCACACGTAGGCACAGCTGCCACAGCCGATACATACTACTGAAGAATCAAAGAAGGGCGTTGCTACCCACCGCTGCGTTCCCCGGTTCACAAAACTGATAGCGCTCACCCCCACTACCTCCTTGCATGCCCTCACGCACTGGCCGCAGAGGATACAATCTTCATTCTTCAAGGAAAATCTGGGTTTCTCAATGCCCATCTCTCGTGCCAATTCCTGAACTGCCTCAGCTTGAGGGCACCGAGCGAGAATGAGTTCCATATTCACCCGCCGATACTTTGCAATCTTCTCAGCGTTGGTAATAACCTCAATCCCCTCCATTACCGGATAATTGCAGGAAGTGGTGATACGGCTCCGTTTTCCTTTTCTCACCTCCACCAGACAGAGACGACATGACCCATAGGGAGGAAGCTCCTCATTGTAGCAAAGGCTTGGAATCAACGCCCCCGCTTGTCTCGCAGCCTCAAT
>CAYYOQ010000046.1:4978-11916 GCA_964473235.1 uncultured Thermodesulfobacteriota bacterium
AAAATGTTACGCTACCTTCACTGCATCAAACTTGCATTGCTCAAAACAGGCGCCGCACTTTATACACTTCTTCTGACTGATTTTATGAAGCTTCTTCTTTTCTCCCGTGACTGCCTGGCTGTGGCACACCACCTTGCACCTGCCACACCCCACACACTTCTCCTTATCAATCACAAAGCGGGTAAGCTCTTTGCACACACCCGCAGGGCACCGCTTATCTTTTATATGGGCTTCATACTCGTCCCTGAAATACCTGATGGTGCTTAACAATGGGTTGGGGGCGGTTCCTCCCAGCGCACAGAGCGAGGTCTCAGCCACCACTTCACCCAGCTCTTCCAAGAGGGCGATATCATTCTCCGTACCTTTACCCACAGTAATCGCGGCCACTATCTCATGCATCCGGTCAATCCCCTCACGGCAGGAGGTACACTTTCCGCAGGACTCATCTCTAAGAAAATTTAAAAAGTACTTTGCCACATCCACCATGCAGGTTCTCTCATCCATCACAATCATTCCACCGGAACCCATCATGGAGCCAACTTCACTCAAGCGGTCAAAATCAACTGGCAGGTCAAGATACTGCTCCGGGATACACCCACCGGAGGGGCCACCGGTCTGCACCGCTTTAAACTTTCTCCCCCCGGGAATGCCACCCCCGATATCATAGATAATCTCCCTCAAGGTAATGCCCATGGGTACTTCCACCAGTCCGGTATTGTTTACCTTACCAACCAGGGAAAAGATTTTCGTACCTTTGCTCCCTTCAGTTCCAATCCGACCATACCACTCAGCGCCCTTGTTAATAATCAAGGGCACATTAGCCCAGGTTTCCACATTATTTAAGTTGGTGGGCTTATCCCAAAGACCGCTCTCTACAGTATGAATGTGTTTCGCTCTCGGTTCTCCCACATTTCCTTCCAGTGAAGCCATCAGGGCACTCGATTCACCGCAGACAAACGCGCCCCCTCCCCTGCTGACCTTTACCTTGAAGGAAAATCCAGAGCCTAAAATCTTCTCACCCAAAAGCCCGTACTCCTCAGCCTGGGTAATGGCAATCGCAAGGTTATGGACTGCCAGAGGATACTCATTACGCACATACACGTAGCCCTGAGGGGCACCTATGGCATAGGCACCAATAATCATTCCCTCCAGAACGCTATGGGGATTTCCCTCAAGCAAACTCCTATCCATAAAGGCACCGGGATCTCCCTCATCGGCGTTGCAGATCACATACTTTATCTCACCCTTTGCCCTACGGCAGGATTCCCACTTCTGCCCCGCAGGGTAGCCTCCACCTCCGCGACCCCTTAAACCTGCATTCTTAATGGTATCAATTACCTCTTCAGAGCTCATACCATTGAGCACCTTAGCTAACGCGCGGTACCCTCCTATCACCAGATAATCATCAATACGGGTGGGATCAATCAGTCCATTATTGCCGACGATAAGGCGCTGCTGTTTTTTGTAAAAGGGAACTTCATCTTCATATACAATCTTCTCCTTACGGTCAGAGTCAACATAGAGAAGGCGTTCCACCACGTTTCCCTTGAGTATAGTTTCACTGATAATGTCGGCTACATCCTCAACCTTGACACGCTGGTAAAATATTTTCTTGGGATAGATCACCACCAAGGTTCCCCGCTCACAAAAGCCAGGGCAGCCAGTAGTTCTTAGCATAACCTTATGGGTAAGCTTCCTCTTCTTTATCTCTTGCGTAAAGGCCTCTGCCAACTTCTCACATCCATAGGCAAGACACCCAGTTCCCACACATACGGTAATACAGGGTTGATCAGGGTCCCTTTGTGCCAAGAGTTTTGCCCTTACATTTTCAAGATCTGCACTGCTCTTAAGCTTTTTCATCTTCCTCTTTTCTTCTTCCCTGTCTTCACTTTGTGAGAAGCCTTAAAGGTCCGAACCTTTTTCCTTTTCTTATCCGTTGCCCTCCCGGTTGAAGCTTTCGCCTTCTTCGAGGGGGTTTTGCGATAATTCCTTAATATCTCATCAATCTGTTCCGAGGTCACCTGACCATGGTACTCTCCATCAACTACCAACACCGGACCCAGTGCACAGGTCCCCAGGCAATTGACGGTTTCTAAGCTGAAGTTGTGGTCAGCGGTAGTTCCCCTCGCACTGATCCCCAGATCACTCTCCAGTGCATCAACCAGCTTCTGAGCACCACGCACGTGGCAGGCAGTACCCACACACACATTGATGAGGTGCACACCCCGGGGTTCTAAGCTAAAGGCCCGGTAAAAGGTTGAGAGGTAGTAGATCTTGGATAAGGGTATCGCAAGTTGCTGAGCGACATTCTCGAGCACCTCCCTGGCCAGATACCTTTCCCGCGCCTGGATATCCTGAAGAATGGCAATAATAAAGGAGGGATCACCTTGATACTTGTTGAGGATGGCAGTAACCTCTTTGCTATTCATGGAATCCTTTATCTCCGCGCTGCTCTCTTCTTAAGTTGAGCATACTCTTTGGTCACCCGCGTCTGTATCTCTTTTCTTGTTTCTTCAGTGAGGTGACGAAACCTTCCCTGCAGTTTAAGGTAGTCTTCAACCGGCCTCAGTTTAGGAACGTCTATAGTTAATCGATACTGGCCATTCGAAATTTCATAGAGGGGAAACACACCGGTTTCTAACGCAAGCCTCCCTAGGCGGATAGTAAGGTCAGTAGCAGACCGCCACCCGGTAGGGCAGACAGAGTACACGTGGAGATATTTAGGACCTTCAATCCTCACTGCCTTCTTTACCTTATTGATAAGGTCAATGGGATAGCTGGGGTTAGCAGTTGCCACATAGGGGATGCCATGGGCAGCAGCAATTGCCGCCATGTTCTTCTTCCAGGTCTTCTGTCCTATGGACACCTTCCCCGGAGGTGAGGTACTGGTCATCGCCCCATAGGGAGTAGCACTGCTCCGCTGGATGCCTGTGTTCATGTAAGCTTCATTATCAAAACACACATAGAGAAAATCATGCCCTCTCTCTAACGCGCCCGAGAGCGCCTGTAAACCAATGTCACTGGTTGCCCCATCGCCACCCATTGCTACCACGGTGATTTTTTTATCAGAGATCTTCCCCTTCCTCTGCAGCACTTTGAGGGCGGCTTCAATACCCGAAGCCACTGCGGAGGTGTTTTCAAAGAGGGTATGAATCCACGGAACCCGCCAGGAGGTGGTGGGAAGCGCAGAGCTCACAATCTCCATGCACCCCGTGGCATTAGCAATGATTACCTCTCGACCCAGCGCCTTGCACACCAGTCGCAGCGCTAGTACCTCTCCGCAGCCCACGCAGGCCCGATGGCCAGGGGCAAAGTACTCTTTCGCAGGCGTTAATCGAGGAACATATACACTGAACTGCTCCATTACTCTCTCACTCCAATCATCTCATAAGCCCGTTCATGACCTTTTTCTGCGAGCGCTAAACCTCTCTCCACCATCTGCTCAAACTCATGGGGAAGCACATCTCTTCCACCCAAACCCCCTACAAAATTAACAACCTTTGGCCTCTTCTCTTCTCCATATAACGCAGCTTTAATCTCGGCACACACCGGCCCCCCTGTACCACCCATGGAGAGTGCCCGGTCAAACACCACCAGCAGTTGAACATCTCTCACCGCTCTCCTCAGCTCTTCAAAGGGGAAGGGCCTCCACAGGCGGAGTTTTACCAAGCCAACCTTCTTTCCCTCTTCTCTCATTTTATCTATAGCCACCTCCGCGGTTTGACTGAAGCTCCCCATCATTAAGAACACTATTTCAGCATCTTCGGTGCGGTAGGTATCCACGGGGGCATAGGAACGTCCAAATCTTTTCCCAAATTCATCCCACACCTTAAGAATAATGGCGTGAGTAGCAATCAGTGCCTCTTCCTGGGCTTTCTTGGCTTCACTGTAAATGATAGGTGGCCCAAACGCCCCTATGGTAAGAGGCTTGTCTGGATGCAAAGGATAGGGATAGGTGAAGGGAGGCAAAAATGAATCTACCTCTTCCTGGTCAAGGAGAATAATGGGCTCTACCACGTGTGAGACATGAAAGCCATCCAGGTGGACCATCACCGGAAACAACACCTGAGGATCTTCTGCGATTCTAAAGGCACAGATGGTGAGGTCAAAGGCTTCCTGTCCATTAATGGCAAACATTTGAATCCAGCCGCAGTCACGCGTTGCCATAGCGTCCGAGTGGTCCCCCCACACGTTGAGTGGGCCGGAGAGCGCTCTATCAGCAACCACTAACACGATGGGTAGCCTGGAAGAAGAAGCAACATAGAGCACCTCATGCATCAATTCCAGACCCTGTCCCGCAGTAGCGGTAAAGGTCCGGGCACCTGTTGCTGCCGCACCCAGACAGGCGCTCATGGCTGAGTGTTCTGACTCCACACAGACAAACTCGGCATCTACCTCGCCATCAGCTACTAATTCTGAGAGCCGCTCCACGATATGCGTCTGGGGGGTAATAGGATAGGCAGCGGCAACGTCAATCCTCGCCAGTTTGGCCGCCTCAGCAATGGCAAAGGAGGCTTCAATTCCCACCTTTTTACTCATTGTTCCTCCTCCGCTACCATGGTGATTACCCCGGTGGGACACTCCCGGGCACAAATACCACACCCCTTGCAGTAAAAGAGGTCTGCCTCAAAATGCCCCTCCTGGTTTTGATGGATACAGGGCTCAGGGCAAAAGAGTGCGCAAATACCACATTTAAGACACTTATTAAAATCATAGGTTGGCCTCTGTGACCTCCAGTCTCCGGTCCTGTAACCACTGGCACTGCCAGCCTCGGTCACCACGCAACCGACTGCTAAATCCCTCCAGGTAATCTCGTGCTCTGGTTTTGCCACGCGTTTACTTCTCCACTATTGTTTCTTTAAATGCCCTTTGGCATGCCTGAATATTTTTCTCAGCAATCCTGCCAAAACGATGGCGCAATGGCTCTACTAAAGCCTCCATTTGTACGATCCCGGTAGCCTTCACCAAAGCTCCAATCATAGTGGTATTGGTGATAGGTAACCCCAGGATCTCGCGAGCTATTTTAGTCGCATCCACTACCACCGTCCTGCAGGATAGGGAAAATTCCTTTTTGATATCGGCCAGGGATTTTCTGGTGTTTACTACCAGGATTCCCTTCTCCTTAAGCCCGTTGAGTGCACCACCCACCACAAGCAGCGCAGGATCCAGCACTACTACCACATCCGGTTTATTAATACCATAGCGTAACCTGATAGGCTCATCGCTCACCCGGGTAAATGATTGTACGGGTGCTCCTCTCCTCTCTGGCCCAAAACTGGGGAAGGATTGGGCATACTTCCCCTCACTGATCGCAGCCAGTGCCACCAGTTCTGCCGAGGTTACCGCTCCCTGACCACCTCTCCCATGAAATCGTACTTCTATCATTGCGTTAAAAATTCCTCTCTCACCTGCGTCGTCACTACCAGAAGCACCCTACACTATTTGCGGTGCCTTTACCGGACACACTTTTACACAGGTCTCACACTCTAAGCAGAGATCTACATCGACATAGCTTCTATCATTGACCAGGCTTATGGCAGTTGCGGGACACAAATCAATACATCCACCGCACCCCACACATTTATCTATATCAATCTTAATCATGAAATGCTCCTCCACTAGAAATGCCTAATGAGTAGCATGAACATAAAACACCTGTCAAACATTTTTTAGCTGGGTGGGTAAAAAAGGGTTACAATTCCCTCCTCCCCTCCAAGGCCTTTTTAAGCGTTACCTCATCGGTATACTGAATATCTCCTCCTGTTGGTATCCCTTGGGCAATACGGGTCACCTTAATCCCCAGGGGTATGATCAACTTGGAAAGATAGAGTGCAGTCGCATTCCCATTGGTAGTAGGATTGGTCGCTAAAATCACCTCTTGTACCTCTCTCCCCTCTAGCCGCATCATCAATTCCTTAATCCTGATATCGTCTGGCATAACCCCATCGAGAGGCGCAATCACACCATGCAATACATGGTATTTACCCTTAAACTCACCACTGTTCTCCAATGCCATAAGGTCTCCCGGTGCTTCAACCACGCACACCACCGCTCCATCCCTCTTCTCATCTCTACAAATCTTACAAGGGTCCTCATCAGTGAGATTGAAGCACATCGAACAGAAGCGTATCTTTTCCTTCACCTCGATGATATTCTTAGCAAGGTCTATCGCTTCTTCTTTAGAACTGCGAAGTATATAGAGGGCCAATCGGGAAGCGGTCTTTTCTCCTACGCCGGGAAATCGAGCCAGTTTCCTGATCAACTGGGTAATCGGCTCAGCCATTTTGGTCATAGCAAAGTTTCCCTTAGAGGGTTAATCCCGGAATCTGCAGCCCTCCTGTAATCTTTCGCATCTCCTCTGAAGCCATTTCCTGGGCTTTCCTCAAGGCTTCATTCACCGCTGCCACCACTAAATCTTGAAGCATTTCTATGTCTTTTGCTTCAATCACCTCAGGTTCAATAGTGATGGATACGATCTCCTGTTTTCCATTGGCAACCACTGTAATCATCCCACCACCGGCAGTCGCCTCAACTGTTTTCTGGGCAAGCTCTTCTTGTACCTTGGCAATCTGAGCCTGAATTTTTTGAGCCTGCTTCATAATAGATCCTAGGTTCTTCATTAACTACTACCTCCTTCATCAAAAGAAATTTAGGAATTGAGGGGTGTAGAGATTAAGAAGCTCATCCGGCAACCCGTAACGCGCAACATTTTCTATCTCCCATCCCCATCAAAGTTGCTTCGTGCTTCGGATTTAGAATTTTTTGATCTATGGACTATCGACCGTGGACTATGGACTATTTTATCCTGTATTTGTTGACCACAGACTACTTTTCCATTCACCCTGTCCCCTGAACCCTGCATCTTTTGTTCCCACATCTCACCTCTTCTATCTCACTCACCCGCTGTTTTCCTTCTTCACCTCAACAATCTTTCCATT
>CAYYOQ010000047.1:0-11740 GCA_964473235.1 uncultured Thermodesulfobacteriota bacterium
CCAGATCCACCATAAATCTATTAGCTCCCTCATCATAGCGAACATTCTCCATAGTTTTACCCCTTCCCCTAGGTTTCTAACCTCTCTTTATTACTCACGTTCGCTTCTCATCTTTAGGCAAGATGAAAATAAAATCAGCCCACTTTCCTTCTTCAGACTCTGCCCAAATTTTCCCGCCATGCTTTTCTATAATCTCCTTAGTATTATAGAGACCAAGCCCTGTTCCCAGCTGCTTTCCAAGCTCTTTAATATCGATCCTTACAAATTTACCAAAGATGGCTTCTCGCTTATCCACAGGGATACCCGGTCCCTCATTCTTCACGTGGAATCGATAGTGGGTAGCTTCTTCGTGGAACCCCACGGTGATCAGCCCCTCTTCTCTCCCATACTTTATAGCATTGGTAATCAGATTACTAAATACAATTCTCATCAAGATGGGATCGGCAACGATTTCCATCTTTTCCAGTTTCTCCCTCTCCTCAATCTCCACCCGCATCTTTTTGATAGAAAGGTGAGGTGTTTCTCCCTCAAGCACAGGGTGCAGTGCCTCCTCAAAAAGGCTAATCCTCTTCTTCTCTACCACCAACTGACCTGCCTCTATTTTAGTGAGCTGAAGGTATTTTTGAATCATATCCTGGAGCGTGTTCACGCTACTTCTCATCTCCAGAAGGGCCTCTCTCTGGAGAGGGGTGGTAAGTTTTCCTAACTTTTCATCCTGGAGCATAATGAGATATCCTTTAAGCACTCCCAAGGGCTGTTTAAGTTCATGGGTAGTGAAACCTAAAAGCCCTAAATACCTCCTATTGAGTTCTCTCAACTCACTCATGGTTTTTTGGAGGTTCCGAGACATGGTAATGAACGAATTAGCTAATCTCCCAATCTCATCACCTGAGTAGATATCAAGAGTAGTGGGAAAGGTCCCCTGCGATATCTCGTGGGTTGCCTGCACCAGCCTCTCCACAGGTTTGCTAATACTTCTTGCGAGGAAATAGCCCAAAAGCAATGCTACCACTACCCCTATCAGGGCAATACTGCAAAAGAGGAAAATTACCTGATTTCGCATAGTGATAAAAGGCTGCTCCAGAATCCCTACATAGAGGATGCCAACAATCTGTCCCACTACGTTCTTAATCGGCTCATAGGCAGTAATGTAGTCTGCATTCACCACATAGGCGCGGCCGAGGTAAGGTTCTCCATTCTCTAAGACCTTTTCGTACACATCCCGGGACACTCTAGTAGCAATCGCCCTCAGCCCATTTGCGTTTTTAACATTGGTAGAAATCCGCACATCCCACTGAAAGATGGTGGCAGTACCCACCTCTTTCCCTTGATAGCTCTCACCCCGATAGATGGTATCCTTAATGCAATCCACGATCTCATGGTTTCGGTTGAGCAACACCCCACCATAGAGCACACCTCTCACCATATCATTTCTGTCGAGTATGGGGATGGCAGACTTAATAATCATACCGGAGGTTTCTCGATCGCGGGGGCGCGGTTTTGCCAGAGAAGTTTCTACAAACACCATGAAAGCCTGTTCAGCCAATCCTTCTCCCTCTCTTACTAAGTCTTCTTGGGAGAGGATTTGGGTACCAGAGAGAGGCTCCCCCTGAAGGGCTCTGCTCACCATTTCATCATTGGATTGATCATCCCCCACCGTATAGGGAGATCTTGTTCTCAAGAGTACCACGCCCTTCTCATCGGTGAGGGAGAGAAAGTCAAGGTTGTTGTCGAGTCTTACCTTTTCAAGGATCTGTTGCAGTAACGCTCTATTGTGCTCTCGCAAGCTTTCAAAGACAACTTCCCTTTTGGCGGAGAGTTGAATGAGAAATCGAATGCTCTCAATCTTTTGATTGTACACCATCCAGGCTGCATGGAGATCCATCTTTACCTGATTCTGAGCACGTTCTAGTACCGTTTTTCCATATAATATTATTCCCAGTGCTAATGAGACTGAGCCTCCCGCAACGACCACAATGAGGAAGAAAAAGACTATCTTTCTCTGAAGGGTTAATCGAATCTTAACCATCCCCAAGCTCCTTACTACCAAAGAATCCTTAACGATAGATCCTGGTAATGGCGTTTCTACCATAGCGCATGGTTATACTCTTAAAAAGGGCTTAAGAATGCTCTCCCCAAGGATAGTGTGTGGTCAACAACAGGTGATGGTTACCTCTTTACCCCTGCCCTTGAGCAATGCGGTAATATCCTCAACAAACTTTGATTTAAGTCCTAAATTAACAGGGAGGTTTGGATTCTGATGGGCAGGATTTATAGTGCGACCTAGCATTATCTCAATAACATCAGCCGAAGAGAGTTCGAGTGCAAGCCTGCTCGCCCCATCCCTTCTGTAGCTCAACTCGTTTATGCAGGACGGATCTTTCAACAGTTCCCACGTTTTCATGAGAGTTAACGTTCCCTCGGTCACTAGATCTACCCCCTCTATAGTGCCGAGAGGCGGAATGTCAGCGGTCGCCGTTTTCATATCTACCTCAATCTCTTGATGTAATTCTCTTGCAACGAGGTTACCGGTGGTTCCACCACAGACAATCTTCTTACCCCGTGCGTGGATAAGGGTGTTGACCACCTTAGCATCATCCTCTCTCTCGAGGGGAGCTCCTATGAGAAGTGTTACCACCCTCTTCTCCCTCACCTTAAGCACCCCCACGGTGGCATCATCGCCCGGATTTTTTTGATAGAGCTTGTAGGCTACCGTGATGAGATCATCAGCTAATTGCTGTGCAGAGAAAGGGAGTGCCGACCTCAGTTCAAGATAGGCAGCAATCCTTTCCCAACTCCAGCCCAGATTCCACACTCCTCCTATCCCCGCGTGCACCTCGCCATCACTCATCAAGACCAGCATGTCACCTTGCGTAAGGTGAAGGGAACTCTGCTTCACCATTTTCCCTCCCATCTCCTGGGTGTGGTACTCAATGGGATGCACCTTGCCTTCGCTAATGAAAATGGTAGGGGGATTATCACATTCGGTGAGGTATATTTCTCCGGTGGGAAGACACTGGGCAATGGAAAAGGTACTGTAGGCGAGCTTTCGTATTTTACAAAAAGGGAGCGTGTCAGCTAAGGTCTCCGTCACCTCATGTACACTGGCCCCTTTCTCCAACATCACCGAAATAATTTTGGTAGTTAAGGTTGATAAAATATTTGCCTTCACTCCGCTTCCCAAACCATCAGAAAGCACCAAGATGACCTGGTGGGGATGTCGGGTAAAGACAAACGAATCACCACAGAGTTCTTCCCCTTCCTTCTTCAAAAAATTGTAACCAATATCAAAATAGAGTTCACTCACAGGGCCTCCTCCTTTTTAGCCAGTGCAATTAACTTAAGGAGGGTAGTCTTGGTCTCTGCGGTGGTTTCACCCAGCAGACCCGCAATCTCTTGGGCAACCCGCATCTGTTTGTTGATCACCTCTTGAGATTTTTCCAAGAGTTCTCGCTTGAGCTTGAGAATCTCCTCCCGCTGTTGTTCACTCTTGGAGATATCGATCAGTATCCCCACCCACTCCTCTCCCCCGTGGAGTGGAACCGTAATTACCTGCACCATGAGGTTGTGAGGGGGAAGGCCTATTCTTCTATCAATCGGTTCCTGAAGCTCAAAAATCCTTGTAAGATCTTCGTTTCCCAGACATGAGAGTGTGCTTCCTCTCATCACACTCCTGTTTTCACTACTCTCAATCATTTTCATGAAGCTGGGGTTTGTGTACTCAATCTGTTTATCTCTATTCAGCACGATGATTCCTATGGGAAGATTTTCAAAAATCTGCTGCGCCTTAGCAATCTCTTTCCTCCCCCTCTCGGTTTCCTCTCGCAATGCCCTCCGCTCTACCGCCTTGTTTACCACCACCACTACCTGATCTGCGGTAAACGGTTTAGGGAGATAGTCAAGTGCCCCCAGCTTCATTGCCTCAATCGCCGTCTCCACTGTTGAGTATCCGGTGATGACGATCACCGTGATATGTGGATACATCTCCCGGATGATCCTAAGCAACTCCATGCCGCTCACCTCAGGCATCTTAAGATCGGTGATCACAATGTCAACCGGTCCTTCTTTAAGGATCTCCAGTGCTCTTTTTGCGCTGAGGGTAGTATGTACCTCATACCCTGCCTCTCCCAGGATCTTCTCTAAGCCCGCGCAGATCACCTTCTCATCATCAACCACCAGTATCCGAGCAGTGTTCATGCCACCACTCCTTCACCCACGCCCCCCATCGCACCAGGAGAGTGATTCTCCTCTTGGGGATTATGGGGTAAGCGAATGGTAAAGGTGGTGCCTTTTCCTAACGTACTTTCAACCATAATGAATCCCTGGTGCTTTTTAATAATGCCATAACTCACCGCGAGTCCTAGTCCTGTTCCCTTCTTACTCTCTTTAGTAGTGAAAAAGGGATCATAGATACGGTTAATTACTTCTTCAGGTATCCCACACCCCGTATCAGCAATGGTAACTTCTACAAAGCCATTCTCCCGTGTGTGCGCGCTTCTTATAGTGAGCGTTCCTCCCACCTGCATCGCATCAGCTGCATTGATAATAATATTCATGAGCACCTGTTGCATTTGATTGGCATCGAGGGGAATGGGAACGATAGAGGGGTCCAATTCCTTCACAATACGGATATTCTGAAAGGCGGCTTGGTTCTCCACCAAGGCTAGGGTATTTTCAATTACCTGGTTGATCTGGGTGGAAACCTTTTCGGGTTTCGTCTCCCGAGCAAAATCAAGTAGGCTTCGAACAATACGAGAACAACGAATTATTTCTTGCTCTATCACCTTTAAATCTTCTTGCACGGAAGCGTTGTCCTTGGTTCTCTTAAGCAAGCTCTGGGTAAAGAGAAGGATACCTGAGAGAGGGTTGTTCATTTCGTGAGCCACTCCTGCAGCGAGCTTCCCCAGGGAGGCCAATCTCTCCGAGCGGAGAATTTGATCCTGTGCCGCTTGGAGTTCCTTTGTTCTCTCCTCCACCTTCTCCTCCAACATCTTACCCCACTTCTCCAACTCCTCTCTAGCGTCTCTGAGCCTCTTAATCATTTGATTGAATGAACTCGCCAGATACCCCAGCTCATCTCGGGAATTAACGCGTGCTTCCTGAGAGAAATCCCCGTTCGCCACCATTCTGGTAATCGATACCACATTCTTTATTGGTTTGGTGATCCTTCCCGCGATGTAGAAGGATATCAAAGTTACTAAAATTACACCCATGGCGGTAATGGTTAAAAAGGTAGTAATCACCTCCCGTTTCAAATCTCGATAGGGTTGCTCGAGAATGCCCACATAGAGTATCCCAATGGCCTTTCCCGCCATATCTCGAATGGGTGAGTAACAGGTAATATACCAGTCATCAACCACAAATGCCCGATCTATCCAAGGGTTTCCCTCCTGCAATACCTTTTGATCCACTTCTTCCGAAACCCTAGTACCGATTGCCCGCTCGCCACTCGCCATCTGGACGTTAGTAGAGATCCTCAAATCCCCCTGGAAGATAGTAGCAGTTCCGATCTCTTTTCCCTTATACTTTTCCCCCTTGTAGACAAGCTCTTTGATAGTATCTACCATACTATAGTTGCGATTTAAAAGCTTCCCCCCATAGAGCACCCCGATGATGCTCCCGCCCTTATCCCTAATAGGAAAGGCCGCTTTGAGTACCATCCCTGAAGTTTCCTCTTGTTTGTCTGTAGGAGCTGCCTTAGGGGTTGGAATAATCTTAATAAAGGCCCAATCCGCAAGAGTAGTACCACCTTCTTTAAGCAATTCCTGGCGGCTTAAAATTTGAGTGGCACTCACATTTTTTCCCTCAAGCGCAAGCTTTACCAGATCACACTGGGACTTATCATCCCCTACTTTTCCCGGGTTACTTGTCCGCATCAGCACAATTCCTTGCTGGTCAGTGAGGCTTAAGAAATCCAGCAGGTAGTGCTCCCTTACCTCATTTAAACTTTTATAGAGCATTTCCTTCTGATTATTTTTAAGTAAAAGGCTGATATCCTCCCGCTTGGTGGTAAAGTCAATAATCATCCTTACCTCATTGAGGTAGTTATTATAGACCATCCAAGCCGCATCTTGATCATGGGTTACCTTATTCTGGGCTTGCTTCAGTATAGTATCCCCAATCAACTTGTTACCACTTAAGGTAGAGATGAAGCCTAAAAGCAGGATTACTAAGATAAACCCTGCGGAAATACTAGCCCTCAGCGGTAAAAAACGTAACCACTTTGCAATCATCGCTTTCCCATCTTTCTAATGAGCTGACCCTCGCTGCCTATCTTCCAAATCTTTTCTCTCAGGCTCATGTCCGATGAGCCTATAGGTAACCTCCTTACGCCTTTTTTAAGCTCACCCGGGTCAATGGTTGGTCTTTATCGGTGAGCAAATTAACCATCAGATGATGGAAATGATAGGGAACAAGCACTCGCCCCGGAGGAGTCCTCTCCGTTACTTTTGCCTTTACCTTTATCTCCCCCTTGGGGGATTTGATAATTACCAACTCACCAGAGGTAACCTTCAAGCGCTCGGCATCCCCTCGGTTCAGCTCAGCATAGCCTTCAGGACAGAGCTCCATTAAACCAGGTGCGTTAAGAGAAAAGGACCCTGAGTGAAAAAGTGAGTGAACCATGATCAGGACCATGGGAAACTCCTTCTGATCAGCCCCCCTTAAAGGGACGTAATCCACGGGCAGCAAGATTGCCTTTCCATGAGGAAACTCATCCTCATAGAGCACTTCGGTTCCCTTATCTTCCAACGAAACACAGGGCCACTGGAGACCCTTTTCCCCCAGGCGCTCATAGGTGATACCGGCATAGAGCGGCACCAAGCGATTAATTTCTCTCATCACCTGAATGGGCGAGGTATGGCTTGCCTTGTATCCCATCAGTTCCAATAAACTCAGGATGATTTCAAAATCACTGCGCACCCATTTTGGGTGTTCAATCGCCTGCTGTACCTTCTGTACCCTTCGCTCAATACTGGTGAAGGTCCCCCCTTTTTCGGCAAAGCTCACTGCGGGCAGTACCACCTGAGCCTGCTTTGCGGTCTCTGAGAGGAAGAGATCCTGTACTACTAGGAAATCTAATGATGCTATTGCGCTTAACGTTTGAGTCCGATCAGGATAGGTAGCTAAAGGATTTTCTCCCACGAGATAGAGCGCTTTTATTTTTCTTTCCTCTGCTTTCTTCAACATCTCAAGTGCATTGAGTCCGGGTTCGGGAGAGAGCCTCTCTTCCCAAGTCAATTCAAACTTTTTTCTCACCTCTGGGTCAGCTATCCTCTGGTACCCAGGAAGGTACTCAGGGGTTAGTCCCATATCAATTACGCCTTGTGAATTGTTCTTCTCCCCCAAGAGGTGTATCCCTGTCGATACCCTGCCCACATTTCCTGTAATGAGGGCTAAATTGGTAGCTGCTTTAGCAAGCCCCACCTCATCTCCTCTTAAGCCGAGTCCCGTGGAAATGAGAATAGTAGCCTTCCTCCCTTTGGCATACATCCTTGCTGAGGAAACAATCAATTCCTCACGCACTCCCGTTACCTTTTCAACCTTAGCCGGACTGTAAGGTGTAACTGTTTTCTCCAAATCATTATACCCTTCGGTGCGAGAAGAAATAAAAGCCCTGTCTTCTAGGCCTTCCTTCAAAATCACATATATCATCCCATTGAGCAGGGCCACCTCCGTGCCTGGCTGATAGGTGAGGGTACAATGAGCCTTTTCATCTAACCACGTATAGTAATCATTGGCAGTAATTAATGCAGCCCTGTTTCGATTGAGCGCCATGATTACCTCATTTTTAATCAGAGGATGGGTTTCTCTTAAGTCACCCCTTAAAACAAAGATGACATCCGCACTTCTAATCTCTTTAGTAGAATTGGTCATGGCGGGGTATCCCAGAGATTCTTTTACCCCATTCACTAAACCTTCATAGGTATACCTCCCGGAGTTATCGATGTTATTGGTTCCAATCGCCACTCTCATGAACTTCTGTAACAGAAAGGCTTCTTCATTGGTGAGGCGGGCAGAACTGATGGCAGCACACGCATCAGGACCGTAGGTTTTTTTGACATGTTTAAAGGTACCGATAATTTCTTTAAGCGCTACATCCCAGGTGCTCTCACTCAGTGTTCCATTCCTCTTGATTAAAGGTGTTTTTAACCTCTCCTCACTGTGAATATATTCCCACCCATACCTACCCTTAACGCATAAATTCCCTTCGTTAGCCCCTATCCCGTACTGGGAGACAATGGTCCTCACCTGGTTATTCTTTACCCCTAATAGAAGGGCACACCCACAACTACAATAGGCACACACCGAGAGATGCTTCTTCAGTTCCCAATGGCGTGCCTTGTGTTTAATCAAGGTAGTGGTTAACGCCCCCACCGGACAGGTGGAGACGCACTGACCGCAAAATTCACAATTAAGATCGCGATCAAAATCCGTGCCGATTTTAGTCGAGAACCCTCGACCAATGAAATCAATCTCCTTGACCCCCTGAACTTCCTCGCATATTCTCACACAGCGTCCACAAAGGATACACCTCTCTCTCTCTTTCACCGCCATAGAACCAATCAAGAGCTTCTCCTTAAACCGTGGGGGACTCCCCTGTGTACCTGCCTGTCTGAGCGGGTTCTCTGCAACACCATACTCATAGACAAAATCCTGCAGTGCACACGCACCTGCCTGATCACACGTAGGACACTCTAGCGGGTGGTGAAGCAACATTAGTTGAAGCTGCGTCTTCCTGGCTTCTATCACTTCCGGGGATGAGGTGAGAATGTCCATCCCATCTCTCACTGGATTAAAGCAGGCGGGAATCAGTCTGCCCCTCTTCCCCCTCGGCTGCACCACACACAAACGGCAAGAACCAAAAGGAACTAATCTCTTGTCATGACAAAGGGCAGGGATTTTAAGCCCGACTGTCTCTGCTGCATCTAAAATCGTAGTCCCTTCTGGAACTGTTACCTCCACGCCATCAATGGTGAGAGTAACCATCCGTGCCATAACTCCTCCAGCATTAAGGTTGTGGATCTATTGTTCTGAGCTCAGCGGGTGAATCACCTTGCGTTGAAAGATATCTTTCATTTCGCCAACTGCAGCAACTGAAAATACTTCTTCATTAATCTTTATAGTTACCGCTTCTGTACATCGCTCCATACAAAAACTTCCCTTGAGGGTAACTTTTTGTTCCAGCACATTTAATTTAATGAGCTCCTTAAGACAATTCAGCATCTCATATGCTCCCCTCAAATGGCAGGAGCTGCCCACGCACACGGTGATAGTGATCGTATGATTTAAAACTTGAGCAGTGCTCCTCATGATGCCTACTATACTACAGAATAGGTTATTTTCCAAACACTTGTCAGGGCAGAGGTCTTTTAAATCATTTTTTAGGTGCTATGTTACAAAAAAGGATATACCAGCAAGTGAAAAAATGCGCAAGAAAATAGAGAGGGAAAAACACGCAGGAAAAAGTAAGCTATGGCGAGTACTGAGGAAAGCTCAGAATAGGTACAAGGATGTTTTTTAGAAAAGATGGTTGTGTACTATAGAAGGTGGAATGGTAGTGTAAAATTATATATACGTCTCATTTACTATTGAGTTCACCATATCGAAAAGTTCTTGCTCATTCTCAGCGTAGGCATCAGCGTGGACCTTGTCTCGTATGGATTCCCTGATGCCAGAACCGTAGAGGATGATGCGAGCCATCGATCGCAATTGCTCTCTTTTAATCATCTCTATCAATTCCCTCACCGCTTTGGTATTACCCTGGCAGAGAAGAACAAGTACCTGAGGAGAAAACTTCTTTATTTTCTGGATGAACTCTGAGGAGTGGGTATTAATACCCACGTGGTATAATTCAAAACCGGCGGCGAGAAATTTAGAAAAGAACTCACAGTTGTTCACTCCCCCTTCTCCGCTTTTAAATACCCCCGTTAAAATTCTCCCTCTCCCAGAGGGTATGCTTTTTAAAGGGGCAAAAGAAATGTTCTCCATGTAAGTTACCTGCGTTTGGTGTCACTATGAGCTGGGGATTCGGTTAGTTAAGAAACTCCCTCAGTTCATGAATAGTTCTCATCTTCCTCAATTTCGTTAATGCAGACCTCTCGATCTGTCTAATCCTTTCCCTGCTGAGATTAAATTTTTGACCGATTTCTTGTAGCGATTGTTCATCGCAATCTCCATCTACACCATAGCGAAGTCGCATGATCTCTTCCTCGCGGGGAGAGAGGTGGGCAAGAACCGCTTTGAGTTTTCTCTTCAAATCAGCATGAATAGTCATACCTACAATAGACCCCTTCTTGCCATTGTTCCTCGCCCCCTCCGTCTCACCCTGAGTGAAATCCTCCCATGAAACGGTAGTTTTAAAAATAGAAGATATCTCCATCGCCTCACTTCTACCCGCTCTCATCTCCTTGGCAATCTCCCCCAGCGTAGGTTCCCTCCCCTCCTTTTGAGATACCCGCTCTGAGGCATTGAGAAAATTGCTGAGGCGATCAAAGAGGTATACCGGAATCCTTACCGTCCTGGATTGATTATGAATAGCTCTTATCATAGACTGTCTAACCCACCAAATAGCATAAGAAATGAATCGCGTGCCCTTACGGTAATCAAACGTGTCCACTGCTCGCATCAGCCCCCGATTTCCCTCCTGAATTAAATCAAGATGATCCATACCACGATTACAGTATCTCTTGGCTACCTGCGGAACCAGGATTAAGTGGGATTTCACCAAGGTATTCTTTTCCCTCTTAATCAACTGTAAATTCAGAGAGATGAGGTGAAAAAGCCCCTCCAGCGTCTTTCTCTCATCGTTCCATTGGTCTGTACCCATTCTCGCTGGTATTTCTGCCTTCAACTGGGTAATAACTTTCTCTATCTTTTCACGATCGAGCTTAATATGTGCGATGAGCTTTGAGATTTCAGCGTCACCTTTCTCCTTTGCCTCTCTCCATACATCGAGATGGGGGGCCTTTTCTTCACTACCACTAAGCAGAGATTTTATCCGCTTCATTTCCCTCATCAACTCATTGATCCTCAGAAACTGAAATAGAATACCCCGATGGTTGAAATTCCCCTTCCCGCTACTGTTAGCTATTGCTCCCACATCTCCCGGGTCTTCCTTGGAGACAGTCATAGTGCCTCTGCGGGTGAATCGATTTTGGAGAATTTCAAATAAATGAGCGATTGCATTTACTATCTCTCTCTCTCTCTGTTTTATTTCCCTAGATAAATTTTTTTCTTCTTCAGCTGAAAGAAATGAGTGGCATCCAATCTGCCTTTGGTAGATAGAGAGTACATCGCTTCCACCTTCTTCGGGGAGAAGACTATCCGTATTAAACTCCCCTACTTTATCAATTAAACTCACTTCCTCTTCTTTCACATAAGAAGGGGTAAACTCCTGCTTTGATTCAGTATCTTCCATTAATTTTAATAATTTAGTTCCAGGCATTTTCCCTCTCCCTCTACCATGCAAAGCTTACTCTTTTCCTTGCGAGCCTTCTTAATCGTGGTATCCCCTTCCCCCATAGTTAAATCCCTACGTTAATACATTTCAACTTATTGATTTAATTGAACAACTATTATTTTTTACCTTTGTGGCATCTATTCATTCCCACTATCTAAAAAGCAACAATTATACCAACCATAATTTTAATATAAGTATATATAATTTAATAATTTTTAATTAATTGCCTTCGCTCTATTTGATTATTATTAATCATGGTGATGAATATTTGTCTTGAAT
>CAYYOQ010000048.1:0-11667 GCA_964473235.1 uncultured Thermodesulfobacteriota bacterium
TATTCTATTTAAGTATTGGGGAATCCCACTCTCATATTGTTGCTTATCAATTTATTAAGAGGTGTAGTTCTTACCCTCATGAGTTTAGCGATGAGATCAGGTCGCTTTTTTTGGATAATAGGTGATATTTTAGCTATTGCACCTCCCACGAGATTCCTTACCTCATAAGGATCAAGGCAAGAAGGCAATGGCTCTTCTATATGGCCAAAAAGAAAATTGATATCTTCCGTGTTGAGAAATGCATTCATAGCAGCCCCTCTAACCATCTGGGTAAAATCATATCTGTTGAAATACCTCTCCTGCCACCAATTGACATATTCTTGAAGGGCTTCTTGACCTTCTTTGAGAGCTTTCGCTATAGCACTTACTGCTTTCCAACCACTGATTACTGCACCTGTCATCTCGGCTTCTTGAAACCAGATGGTATCACCGACAAATACAAAATTACCCCTCACTGGATTCATCATAGGAGAAATCATATTGCCTACAGACGCTCGGTCTTCTATCTTTCTCGCATTACGAAACCAGGAAGCATAGCTACTCCCCCTCATGAATCTTTCTAGCGCACCACGGTAGTCTGCGTATGGATCCATAGTAGAGATTGAAATGGCATATACTCTCTTGTCCGAGGCTTTTGGGATAATGTAAAATCGCATGGGTGTCTCCTCTGCCATGAAGATGGTATAGAACACATCATCAGCAGGAAGATCAAGATCAGCCATGTAGGCACCACACGAAATGACTGTTCCATAAAACTCTCTTTCCTTGTTCATTCCTAGGGCTCTTGCAATCCGAGAGATTCTCCCATCTGCTGCGATCACATACTTTCCCTCAAAGGTTGTTCCATCGCTTGCAATCACTTGCACTCCTTCCTTTGTTGGCCTAGCATCAATTATCGTCTTGCATGTGAAAATATCTACTGAGTGAGCCTGGGCTTCCTTGAGTAAGCATTGGAGCAAGGTTGATTTGTCATAGGTTGCACTTACCCTCCCACCTTCGCCCTTGCTTTTGTTTAAGTTATAGTCTCCCAGCTGAATCTTTGCACCGCTATAAGAGAAAAGTTGCCATGAATAAAAATTCCGATGGGGACCATTATAAGGAATGGTAAAGCCATAAGTAGGGAAGCAAAGACAGCCTTGGACCGGATTGAGAATAACCCGTTCACCAATATAGGGGCCGCTTAAGCTTACGATCATCATCCCACATGCGCGTGTAATTTTGCAGACCTCTTTTTTTCGCTCAAGTAAGGCAACTGATAATCCATACTCACCAGCTGTCTTTGCTGCCATTAGTCCAGCAGGGCCAGCACCAACCACAACAAGATCATATCTTTTCATAGTAGCCTCGGGTTAATTAACGTTATTCAAACTAGAGGTGGGAAAGATTGTTTTTCCTTTTTGCGAGATATAAAAGACTTCTTGTATAAAATCACCAGCTATGATTTTTTTTAGGAGTGATCCAGAGAGATTTCTTGAAGTAACTAGATCAAGAGGTAGGAGTGAGCGAAATAGGAAAATCAGTAGGGAATTGATTATAGAAGAAAGATAAGTGAATCAAAATATATTCAAGCTACAGATGGCAATGAGTGAGCTCCTACCTCTAAATAGCTGTTAAAATGTTTTTTATTACTATTTATCTTTTAAGTCAAGGATTTTATAGGATTTTGTTCGGTACCATAGAACAGCCTGTGAGTAAAGGGGAAGGTAATCTTGAATGATTGAGAAAAGATGAGGCTACTAGATTGTGGTAGGAATAAAATTTCAAAATATGTGAGATATGTTGTCAGAAAATCTTATTGAGGAGTCTACAATAAGCAAAAAAGTTGAAGATACTTGCAATAGTCACAAAAAAGCAGAAATGACACTTACATTTGGAATGTTTCATTTTTCAGAGAACTTCTGACTGACGTTTACTACTATTGGTGGCTAAGTAAAAAACCAATCATTTCATTTAACATTAGCAATTCAAAGATACGATCAAAGGAATTATTTGATTTTACTGTAGGATTTAAGCTAAATCTTTATCACAATTGTCAGATCAAATTGTAGCTGTTGCATCTTTAAGTAGCGCACCTGAGATAGTACATGCATAAGTTGAGTTGAAACACTCTCGGGCTATTGAATAAATCATTTGATCATGAGAAGGTGTGTTTGATATAGTGTTTCGCTAATCGCACCTTGAGTATTGGCTGGCATGGTTACATTAGCTGAAATGCGGATGATGAAAAGGAATATGAGATATACCTATGGTACAGGTGAGGTAGCGGCAAAAAGACTTGAGGAGATAGCTAAGTTTTTTAATCCCCTTTCTTGCAAGTTTATTTGTCAGTTTGTAAAAGATCCTATCCCATCAGCCATTGATTTAGGATGTGGTCCTGGTTTTACCACTAATATGCTCTATAATGCGCTGGAGTGTTCCCATGTCTATGGTATTGATACCTCTCCTCATTTTCTTGCCCTCGCTGCTCAAAAGTTTAAGCACTGTGCTTTTATAGAACATGATGTTACCGTAGTTCCCTTTCCTGTGCAGGCAGAGGTTATCTATGTGCGATTTCTCCTCTCACATTGCGGGGATGTTATTGCGCTGGTAAACCGGTGGACTACTCAATTGCTAGAGAAAGGCAAATTACTCATAGAAGAACTTGAAAGCATTGACACCGTAGTACCGGCTTTTAAGGAATACCTTGAAATAAATAATGCATTGATAGCATCTCAGGGTGCCTCTCTCTATGTGGGAAGTACCTTGGGGGGCGGTCTCTATGAAGCAACACTTTTATGTAATGAATGTATCGCTATGTCGGTAGCAAATTATCAAGCCGCAACCTGGTTTTATCCTAATACTATTTCTATTTGGGAACAGGAACAGTATGTACTTGATAGGGTTTCTCCACTTAGAAGAAAAAATATATCCAAAGAGATTTTAAAAATAAAGGAGTCACGTGATCCGGCAATGGACAGTACCTGGAAGATAAGAAGGCTTGTATTGGAATGTCACTGAAAAGCACAATGTATGATGAGGGAGGAGATGTAATGGAAAGACAGGGGTTACTTTTTGCGCTGCTCGCTACGTTTTTATGGGGAATGGCGCCGGTAGTTGAGAAATTGGGATTGGTAAGAATTAGTTCGCTCGCTGGGATAACAATAAGGAGCGTTTCGATAGCTTTAATCCTAATGGTGGTTGCGATTCTGACCAGTGTGGGAAAAGAGATTGTGCGTGCTGACGCAAAAACACTTATACTTATCATTGGCAGTGGAATTATCGCGGGTTTACTTGGGATGTGGTCATACTTTGAGGCTATGAAGCGGTGGGAAGCTTCAAGGGTAGTACCTATTGTAGGGGCTTACCCCTTGCTTGCCTTCATATTTTCTCTCATTTTTCTGGGAGAGCAATTAACCATGCAAAAGGCAATAGGGGTGATTTTAGTCGTGGGTGGGATAATGTTATTAGGATAGAAGCCTTCTATAACGCAATTTGTTTCTTGAACCAGGCAAAAGGCAGTTGGTTGTAAGGTGTAACGATGAAATATTTTGAATTTGATTACGGAAGGGAGTTATACAATTTAGGCATCTCTATCTTTCTTTGGTCTCCTTTATGATGTTAAGTATCTCGCTGTGGAGGCTTTTAAACTCTTTGTTTTCTCGCACCGCCTCTATCAGATTAAGCTTCACTTTCGCCTCTCTGAGCTGCTTCTTATTGTCCTTTAGATACCCCATCATCATTTCCTCAACAAGAGAGGAGAGCGCTTTGCCTTTCGCCTTTGCGAGGATCTCCAGATCTTTCTTGATCTCTTCAGAGATATAGAGTGAAATAGTTTCTTTGGTGGACGTTTTGCCCTTAGTGGATGCTTTCATCTCCTTCCCCCAGTGTTTGTTATTATATTAATCTAATATACTATTAGAGTAATATAATCATCTATGGATGTCAAGAGTTTTTTGCTTCTCAATGGCAATCCGTATCATGAGTAAATCCTTTATGAGGAAACGAACATTATGGAAGAGAGAAATAACTAACGAGCGGTAAATGCCTTGCGTTAATAGAAAAAAAATATTATTTATTTTAAAGGTAGCGTTACTATAATGAATTACTATTTAAAGGAGAGGTGCTATGGAAACTAAAATCAAATTGGAAAGCGAAATGAGTCACGCCTTAGCAAGGGCGAGAAAGGAGGGTAAATACGTTCTGCTTGACTTCTTTAATCCAGGTTGAATCGGTTGTCAACAGATGGATACAGTTACGTATCCTGAGGAGAGGGTAGGCACATTCATTCAGGAGACCATGGTGCCGCTGCGTATAAAATTTGATACCCAGCCATTCTCAACTAATTTCAATATTAAGTGGACTCCTACTCTGATTGCCCTTGATGCTGAGGGGAAAGAACATCATCGAGTAGTAGGGTTTCTTCCCCCTGAAGAGCTCATTCCTTCGCTGCTATTAGCAATAGCAAAGTGCTCTTTTGATCAGGAGCAATTCAGTAGTGCACTCTCAGCCATGGAAAGGATTCTTGCTGAATACCCCAAGAGCGATTCGGCGCCAGAGGCACTCTTCTTGCGTGGAGTTGCTCGCTACAAGACTACCCATAATCCCACACCACTCAAGGAAGCCTATGAGCAGTTACACACTCAGTACCCAACCAGTGAGTGGACGAAACGCGCCTACCCCTATAGGCTTTTATAAAGTGAGGGTATGCTGATATTGTACCGGACGGAGGAATGCCCGCGGTGTACCCACATTGAAGGGGTGCTGCAAGACCTTGTCCTCGCTCATCGGGTAGTGGCAGTCACCTCTTCCCATGAGCTGTCCGGAGTTCTCCCCGAAGGAACCAGACTTCCTGTGCTGGTGGATGGTGAGGAGATGATAGAGGAGAGAGATGCGATCATAAAGCACCTGGAGGAGCTGGAAAAGTTCAAGGAACTGTGGGATAAATTTCAAAGCGACGCCTGTTACTGTGATGAAGAGGGAAATGTTGAGTGAGTGGAGGAGCAGGGGATGAGTGTTGTGACTGTAACTCGAATTAATTTTAACGACTTCGCAAAAAGTCCATTTGCTGCGTTGCGCTGCATACTCCGTCATTACCTGGCTGCGCTCCCTGGCCGAGCTCGGGCAAGGCGGCCAAGCCGGCGTACATGCAGGTACGCCTCGTTCCTTCGTATTTGCGTGCCTTGCATCTGGAACTTTTACTGACTGGGTAAGCTCGGCCACGTTGTCGTCTGATTTTTGACTTTTTACAAGACCATTAATTTTGACGACGGCTTTTTATAGACAAGGCTGCTATGCGTATCTTAATCATAGAAGATGAGATAAAAACGGCTTCCTACCTTAAAAAAGGTCTTGCTGAAAACGGATTTGTAGTTGATGTAGCACACCAGGGTGAGGAAGGACTTGACCTTGCCCTCATCTATGACTATGACCTTATAATACTTGATGTCATGCTCCCCCAGATGGATGGCTGGTCAATTATAAGTGAGATTCGTAACAATCGTAAACAGACACCGGTTCTGTTTCTCACTGCACGTGATAAGGTACAGGATAGGGTTAAAGGACTGGAACTTGGTGCTGATGACTATTTGATAAAACCATTTGCATTTTCTGAACTTCTTGCCCGCATACGTGTTATCCTGCGCCGTGGTCCCATTAAACTACCTGAGAAGCTGTCCATCGCAGATCTTGAGATCGATCTTCTTGCTCATAAAGTAAACCGAGGAGGACAGCCTATTGATCTGACCCATAAGGAATTTGTGTTGCTGAGTTTCATGGCTCAAAGGGCTGGTCAGGTTTTATCTCGTACAATGATTGCTGAACAGGTCTGGGACATAAATTTTGACAGCGATACCAATGTTGTCGATGTGGCGATACGCAGACTTCGTCAGAAAATTGATGACCCGTTTGTGAAAAAACTCATCCATACAGTTCGTGGGGTAGGCTATGTTGTTGAAGAACGACAAGACTAAACGATCACTTTTTTCATCTCAGAATTCGACATCCATTACGCATCGCCTGACATTTTTATATACATTCACCGCCTTTGGAATTCTTTTAGTTACCATCAGTTTTCTTTACTATGCTCTGATGAAGGGCTTGGAGGAAGAAGACAGACAATTTCTTATTGCAACAACACAGAGAGTACGATTAATTCTCAAGGAACACCCTGACAACTTAGGCGTACTTCAGCAGGAGATTGAAGGAGGAGGAGAGTTCCAGTATATACATTATTACGTGAGGATACTGGATGCCAAGGGAACCGTTTTAGCAAAAACCTCAGATAAAACCTTTAATCTGCCTCCCGATATATTTCCACAGCCTGTGGATTATAATACCCTCCCTGCGAAAGGAAAAAGAAAACGATTTTCCGGTGACAAGGTATATCTGCTGATGGCTGCATGGGCAGCAGAAGATACCCCAGGAGGAAGAACGTGGCTCATACAGAGTGCACTTGATGTATCACGGGAAGCGGAAATCATACGCAGATACCGTATTAAAGTTGAAATTGCCCTTGCAGCAGGGGTTTTTATTTCAGTCATAGCTGGTGTGTTCATTGCCCGGCGGGGTCTGCGTCCATTAAACGAAATTACTAAGGTTATTCAACTGGTGAGGGCAACTCAACTTCATGAGCGTATCAATCCTTCCCAGTGGCCAAAAGAGCTTACAGTGCTTGCAACCTCGTTCGATGAAATGCTCAGCCGGCTTCAAGATTCCTTTAATCGTTTATCACAGTTTTCATCTGATTTGGCTCATGAGTTAAGAACACCAATCAACAATCTTATGGGGGAAGCTGAAGTAGCTCTTGCAAAACCAAGGTCTCCCGAGGAATATCAGCAGGTTCTTGGGTCGAGCCTTGAGGAATTAAGACATCTTTTGCACATGATCGAAAGCCTTCTCTTTCTCGCGAGAGCAGAAAGCACGGATATACGAATAGAGTCGACGGTGTTTGATCCGGTTAAAGAAATAGAGACGGTTCTTGACTATTACGATGCATTGATTGAAGAAAAACAGCTGAGGATAACGTGCCAGGGTAGTGTCTCTTTGCGTGCAGACCCATTGCTTTTCAGGCGCGTTATCAACAACGTTCTTTCCAATGCAATTAAATACACCCCTGCTGGCGGTGCAGTTGGAATTACTGTGGTAAAAACTGAGAGTGGGGTAACTATAATCGTAGATGACTCAGGGGTTGGTATTGCAGCAGATGAACTCGAAAATATTTTCAGCCGCTTTTATCGAGGCAAGGCTACACTATCTCTTGATGCAAAAGGCACAGGGCTCGGGCTTGCCATTGTTAAGTCAATCATGGACTTGCACGGCGGCTCAATCAACATTCAAAGTGAACCCTCAAAAGGCACCATCATAACCCTCTCATTTCCCCAAGTATCCTGAACAAAGATTACAGAAATGTAATCTTTCTGACATTGTCCTGTAATCTTCAACAGCTATACTATACGTAAAGCCTGATATACCTTCTGATATCAGGGCACACCATTTCATATAAGGAGGATGTCATGAATAAACTAATAATTTTCTTGAAGGCGATTATCATAACTGCCGTCGTGAGCAAAGTGATGTGTTTACATTTTATTTTTGAAAAATACCATACGATCACTCTGTTCTATACTATAGACAGCTCTTTAGGATCAATGGGATATAGTGCCATTTCACATTTTTAATTATCCGGTGTAACGCTAGTTTTTATAGCCAATAGTAACCATGCATAGTAAAACTACTATGGCACAACATTGGTTGTCTATTCGTGAATAGTGGGAGTGAGGTAGTAACCTCGATGCAACGAATTTGTTCTCGATGAGATGCATACGGTCAACAGTAATGGATCATCAAAAAAACAAGAATGCTTTGAATATTATGATTAAAGGCAGTTGCGATGTGCTGTACATTCAGAGTTATTTAGTGCATTGTGCACATTTAGATGCTGAAGTTGCCTATGTTTCAGAAAAGGGGTTCCGCACAGACTGCGCTCATACGGAACTACTAAAACGTTGCACTCAATCAACAATTAAAAATTACGGAGCAATTATTGACAAGCTCCCTTTCTATGACCGTTCAGCTTTTAGAACCAATTTTTTCTCTAGTAACTACCATATCCATATCTACAGTGTCTTAGATGATTATACCAAAGGGTTATATCGTTACAGAAACACTGATTTTGTTATTCCACTTGGATATTGTAGATCAAATCTCACGGACTTATCAACCTGGGATTACCACACTCATTGCAGTCAAAAGCAAAGATTAGGCAAGGAGTTCCTGAGATGGTTTAAGGACAACTTTACCTTTTTGGGCCCTTTGGATGTTGATTCCTTCAAAAAGAACATGCTCTGGATGTGTAGTAATATCAACACTGACAAACTACTCATCATTTTAAATGGGTCTGAGACTGGGCACCCGCGTAATTCGGAAGAAGATTGTGGGAAACATCACCGGGCAATGAATCAGTGTCTGCAGGATGCTGTTAAAAAAATGCCCCATGTGGTTATATGTGATGTGAGAGAGCTTATTTCATCATCCGCAGATCATCCGTATACTATACCGCATTATGCCAGAAAGGTTTATTTTCAGATTGCCCAACGAATTAATGAAATAATCCAAGAGCGATTTTGTGTACGCAGCAGTTTTTGGATAACGCAACTGCTCTTCTTAAAGTATTGTCTCAACTTTTTCAGGGGAAAAAGGTTAAAGAGAACTATGCGTATATATTCTCAATTGTAGAGGGCGTTGCAGTGGTGTCCCTTTATCCTACTTCTTCAAGCTGGCTTCAGCTCGTGCTCCTTTTTATATTTTTATGAATTATACGCTGGCTTTGTAAGTATCAAAAACGTATTGTGCGAGAGGGATTTTTATCAAAACAGCTAAAGGAGGATTGATTTATGAAGACGATACAATGCAAAAGCCTTATCTTTTTATTGGTTTCCTTTGCTTTTCTATTTGTAATTTTTTCTGGGATTAGCCTTGCTCAGGAAGATGTCAAAGAAAGAACTGATTTTAAGGCAAGTGATGATGAAACTAAGCCGCTTGTCGTCTATTATTCTCGCACCGGTAACTGTAAAATGGTGGCAACAGCCCTGAAAAACCAGCTTGGCTGTGAGCTGGCTGAAATAGTCTCAAAAGAAAAAAAGGGAGTGGGCTCAATCATGCGTGATCAGCTTTTTAACCTGGATGATGATCAACAGCCTTTTGTAAAAGAGTTGAAGAATTATAATCCGATAGTTATAGCTGCCCCCATCTGGTTTATGCGTTTGTCATCTCCCGCGCGCACGTTTATAAAAAAGACGGATCTTATGGGAAAGGATGTCTACATCTTTACCACATCAGGTGGCCCGCTTGCAGGGTGGGTATCAAATACTATTAGAGGGTTTGCCACTTCCCACGGCCTTAATGTCAAAAGCGTACAGGGATTTCAAATAAGCAAAAAGACAGAAGATGGCAAAAGGGTTCCGAAAGCTCAGGCAGATTTTGATAAAGATATACGGGAATTCCTGATAAAAACACCCATAGAACAATAGTGAG
Organism: uncultured Thermodesulfobacteriota bacterium; assembly: GCA_964473235.1. Lineage (GTDB taxonomy): Bacteria > Desulfobacterota > WTBG01 > WTBG01 > WTBG01 > CAYYOQ01. The sequence continues at coordinate 9,511 of CAYYOQ010000048.1, forward strand.
CAAAGAAGAAGAGCAATAGTTTTAGATAATTTGCTAACCTAAGGAAGGAGAATCTCTTCAGGACAATGCAAGCTTTTAAAGTCTCATTGTTGATAAGGAGGACAGGATGCAGGTTTCGAAACTCACACTCATGGTGATTGCATCGTTGATATGGTATGGAGGAGGCATAGCCTTGCTTCTCAAAGGCAGTGCCTTGGTAAAAGGTGCTCATGCAATAGATAGCCAGTCTCTATGGACCTATACAGCACCTCTGCTTGGTATTGCTATTGGTTTTGTCAAAGCACGATTCATCTTTAATACAGCATGTAAGAAAAATATTCTTAGGATCATTGCATTACCAACTCCCCGTATCTGGCAGTTCTTCAGGCCGGGAATGCTCATTTTTCTTGCTATCATTATTCCCACCGGGGCATGGATGTCCAGAATGGCCGCTGGAAATTTTGGTTATTTGTGCGGCGTTGCTGCGCTTGACCTTTCGATTGCAACTGCACTCTTAACTTCAAGTTTCATCTTCTGGAAGATGAGGGCATTTTCTGATGCTCATTTATATTGACCCCGCAATTTTTAATTGATGACGGAAAAGAGAGAATGTAATAAACTACAAGGTTATTGATGGAATCAAGATAAGTTCAATACCTGTGTTTTTCTTGTTTAAAAAGTTAATCATACGAAGATGATGATTGAATCATCACATTGCAACTATCGTCGAAATGTGCTTTGTGTTTATCCTTGGAAACAGGGGATAAGCGTAACCAATTGGTTACCTCCTCTTGGTCTAGAGCATATTGCCGCATCAATCGAAAAATGTGGTATTCATACAGATATTGTAGATATGCGGTTCGAATCTGATCTTGTTCCTTTAGCTGAGTATTCAGCAGAAGCTGTATGCATTAGCGTAAATTGGGAAGATCAATCAACTATTTTACCCTGGGTCGTAGAACACTTTAGCAAAGATCAATTTATAATTGTTGGTGGGAGAGCCGTATCCTTTAATCCCGAGGAAGTCTTGCACAATTGCCCTCAAGTTAAAATAATAGTAAGAGGGGATGGTGAGCAGACCATAAAAGAGGTTTTTTCTGGGAAATCACTAGAAGAGATTAAGGGAATTTCTTACAGGCGAGATGGAAAGATTATTCATAATCCCAGTCGTCGCTCTACTACCATTCCTGAAGACATCTATCCCGATAGGAGCAAAAGAAGAAACTCTTATCACATTCATATGGGAGATTTTGATACGGGAATACCTTTTGATCTTCTCTCCTCCTCCAGGGGCTGCCCTTTTAACTGTAAGTTTTGCACCTTCAACAGGAATCCACTGGGTGGAAAAAGGCAGTGGGTTGGAAGGACTCCTCAATCCGTTGTGAAAGAGCTGGAAGATTGTGAGGCAAAATATATTCTATTCAGCGATGATCATTTTGCTGCTGATATAAAGAGGGTGGAAGCAATCTGTGATCTTATACTGCTTAAGAAGTTGAAAAAAACTATGGGAGTGGCGCTGAGAATTGAAGTTGCGTTTCACGAGGGAGTTTTGCGGAAGATGTTCAAGGCGGGCTTTAGATTTCTCTCTCTAGGAATAGAATCGACTCAAGACAGAACCCTAGATGAGATGGCAAAGGGATTTAACACAGCCAAACTGAGAGAAGCTTGTAGATTATTGAGGAGATATCCTTTTATTCTCGTCGGCTATTTTTTAATTGGGAATATAGGTGAGAGTGAAAAAGATATGTTAAGCATAGCAGATTTTGCTAATGAGCTTGGTCTTGATTTTATCTATCCCAGCTATCTTAAGATGGAAAAGTTCTCACCATTTGAGGAATTGGTTACTAAATCATCAGACTATTATGTGGATAACAAAGGATTTATCTGCTCAAAGCGCTATGCTCGTGATCATTTAAAATCCATTCGCCACCGTATTCACCAAAGATTTTACACCATTTCCAAAATTTTCTCAATTGTGGTAAAAGTTTTTCAAAATCGCCTCTTCAGCTGGCGTGAGGCATTTAAGATATTGTTTTGTGGTTTGAAGCACAGAAGAGATAGAACAAAAAAGATACAACAGCATCATCATGGTTCCATAAGCAGCAAGAGATAATCCCGATAACTTAATACTACAGCGTAATTTTTTTGTAGACAATTAAAATGCGATTATGTACAATG
>CAYYOQ010000049.1:0-11504 GCA_964473235.1 uncultured Thermodesulfobacteriota bacterium
CTGTTTTCCCTTCTGTTTACTTCCCCCATCAATTATTCACAAAAAAGGAAATTCCTATACATTCCAGTTAACATTAACGGTTCAAAGATACGATCAAAAGAATTATTTGATTCTACTGTAGGATTTAATCTAACCTAATAATTACAATTATCAGATCAAATTATGGCTGTTGTAAATTTATTTATTGAAACTCAGGTGCTATTTAAAAAAGCCTGGGCACTCTGATAAATTTTTACACCTACATCAATGTTCACTTCTCTCTTCGAATCACCTCTTTTGCCAATTGTAAAATGCTTTCTGTCAAAACTACTGCTTCTCGTGCATCTCTTTCGCTATAAGTTTTATAAGGGACAGCAGGAGTTGCAAGCGCATCAGGATACCTTGTGGGAATATAGTACCTATCAAGGATTTTACCTGCTTCAACTAAATCTTCAAACCTCTTATCATACTCACTGCTTATCCTCACCAGTTCTTGTATCGAATGTTCCCATACATTTCTCTTTTTATAAAAAATAATTAAGGCTTTGAGGGCAACTTGGGAAGTCTGCTCAGCCATAAAACAAGCATCAGAATAAAATGTTGAGCTTAAATTATTCTTTGCAACTTCAAAGTTATGTTCTGCTTGCTCGAGCCATCGCAATGCCTCTTCTTTATTGAGTTGCATCTTTCTTATCCCCCCTTGTGGTATTCATACACTATCTTCCCTTCCCTTATAACATTCCCTATAAATGGATTATCTTGCTCTACCATCCTCTGAAATTCTTCAGGAGTGTATACGAATACATCAACCTTTCCTAAGTTATTGTCTATTAGTTTAGCAACTTCTATCAATCTCTCAATGAACCGTTCCTCTGTCTTTTTAATAACCACAAAATCCAAATCACTGTATTCATCTCCTTCGCCACGAGCATACGAGCCAAAGACAATGATTTTCTCAGGATTATAATGTTTTAAACATTCAATCACACGATTAAATTTATCCACATCTATCACCTTTTTAATTACTTCTGATACGTTATGTTCACTTAATTTTATTATAGTAGACTGACAAAGCTTTTCAAGATTAATTATAAACTATTTTAAAAATCTATTTTCATCTGGTATTATTATCTCATATAGCATTAACATAAACCATAACCGCATTTGTAAGGAGTAATTATGCAATTCATTATCAAACTATTAGTCACCATTGCTGTTATCATTCTTTGCAGTCAGATAGGTCGGAAATTCCCGACCCTCGGTGGGCTGATTGCCACCATGCCTATAACCAGTCTCATTGTGCTCCTCTGGCTCTATTCCGATAACCCTGGTAACCTCAATTTAATGGAAGATTATACTAAAGGTGTCCTCTGGGGGATTATCCCCACCACCATGTTTTTCGTTGTTGCCTATTTGTGTTTTCAGAAACACCTTCCTTTCTCTCTCGCACTCTCGGCTAGTTTCGCCACCTGGTTGGTGGGAGCAATTATCCACCAGTATCTATTGCATTAGCATTACCTCGTTAACCCCTTCTGAAGGAAATTTCATACTCAATGTAGACCTCGCTAATTTTATAGCCTGGCGTTTCCATTCCTACCTTTGCTGAGCGATCTTTTTAAGATAGCAGATTAAAATATTTTAATGTTTATTTAATAGGTATGTTAATAGTGGTTTTATATGATGCACTTAGTATAAAAGGTGTCACTTTGAGAAACAGTATATGAAAAAACCTCAACTATCTTTTATAAAACCTCTTAAACCCCTCTGGTTTTTTTACCTGCTTGGTCTCCTAATCTTTTTTTGTTTTAGAACTGCCCTGTGTATAGAATATTTCAACAGGGTGGTAGACGCAGATAACTACCTCCTCTTATTTCCTATCGGTTCCCGGGTTGACACTATTCTGCTCTGTTACCTTCTGCTACTGCCGCTTCTTTGTTTGTTTCTCTTCCCCTCTAAAGTTATCAGAAAGATTCGCTTTCTCTTTTCCCTCTACTTCACTCTTCTCATATCTCTTTTCCTTTTCATGGAGTTCGCAACCTTTCCCTTTATGGCTGAGTTTGACAACCGACCTGATCGAATCTTTTTCGAGAACATCGTTCAGGTCAAAGAAGTTTTCAGTATGGTGTGGCAAGGCCACAGAGTAACCGTCATTATCGGTTTATCAGTACTATGCGTAATGGCATGGACAGTATTTAGAGTATATCAAGGGTTTCTTCGAAGCTATGCAATCCTTTCACTCCCACAGAGGATAATCCTCTTAATCGTTACCGGACTACTTCTCTTCTTTGGTATCCGCTCCAGCTTCATCCACAGTCACGCTAACGTCACTACCCCGACCTTTTCCAGAAGTCACTTGGTAAACCAGCTCGGCCTTAACTCCACCTACAGCCTCGGGTACGCTTACTACAGCATGAAGGTTTTTGAAAATGACCCACGAAAAATCTATGGTACGATGGAATCCTCTGAAATACTCAGGCGCGTTCGCACATCGGCGCTCATCCCGGAAGAAGCCTGTACCAATTCCGAAATCCCGCTCCTCCACTATCAGCCATCTCAATTCCTCAGACAATACCCTCTTAACCTTGTCATCATCATGGAAGAAAGCCTGGATACAGAATTTGTAGGGTGCCTCGGTGGTCTTCCCCTCACCCCCAATATCGACAAACTTAGCAAAGAAGGTCTCTTGTTTACCAACCTCTACTGCACGGGGACCCGAACAGACCGGGGCATTGAAGCAACTATCTCAGGATTTCTGCCCACGCCCGGTACGAGCACTGTCAAACTGGGGCTCTCCGCCACCAATTTTTTCACCATTGCCGAACTTCTTCGTCGGAGGGGCTACCTCACTGAGTTCATTTATGGCGGAAGAAGCCGTTATGACAACATGCGCGCCTTCTTCCTCAACAACGGGGTTCAAAAAATCTATGATAAAAGTGATTGTAAAAACCCCATCTTCAGTGGCACCTGGGGGGTTTCGGATGAAGACCTCTTCAATAAAGCCAATGAAGTCTTCAGCTCACATGGAGACGCGCCCTTTTTTGCCCTCATCCTCTCTACTTCCAACCATGACCCTTATGTGTTTCCGGACGGGCGTATTGAGCTCTACGAACATCCTAAACACACCCGCAATAATGCAGTGAAGTACGCTGATTATGCAGTAGGGAAATTCTTCGAAATGGCAAAAAAAGAGCGCTACTATCAAAACACCCTCTTCCTGATTATCGCGGATCATGGTACCCGGTTACGTGGTCAGGATTTAATTCCTATCCATAAGTTTCATATACCAGGCTTACTCATCGGACCAAACGTAACACCTGGAAAGTATGAAAAGGTGGCAAGTCAGATTGACATGGTCCCCACACTTTTGGAGGTAATGGGAATCAGCACCATCCATCCACTTATTGGAAGACCACTCTTAAGCTTCCCCGATAACATCCCGGGGAGAGCTATTATGCAGTATGGCGATACCAACGCCTTTATGCTCAACAACCAGGTGATTATTCAACGCCCGCACTTGCCACCTGCACAATTTACCTACTACGAGGGAAGGTTAATCCCTTCAATACTCGATTCTGAGCTTGCTAAAGACGCCCTCGCTTACGCCCTACTGCCTGCCTCCCTCTACTACAATCGCCTTCACCACCTTGAGGAAGAGTAAAAGAAACTTGATTCTCTATACTTTTTTCTGTATTTTTAATAAGAACTGACATAATGCCGAACGCATTTAATAGTTTTTAAAACCATGGACCGTCATCGCGAGTGGAGCAAAGCACCTCGTTTTTATTAGTACTCTTTAGATTGTAGAGCCTGCTCCGAGCTTTACTGAGATTGCTTCGGTTGCCATACGCAACCTCGCAATGACATGTTACTTATTTTGTGTTCCCAGTAATAGAACAAGTAAAATTACCTCCGACTTTTTCACTAAAACCAAAAAGTAGTTACCATGAGAATACTTTTCATCTATCCCAATCTCTATGCCCAAATTGGTTTTAACTATGGGGTTTCATTTCTCTCAGCGGTGCTCAAGCAACACGACCACACCACCGCGCTTCTGAACATCAATGAGAAACTGGGCTATTCCCTCGACCTGCCCAGAATAATAAATGACATTACATCATTCTCCCCTGATCTCATTGCCTTTTCCATCGTCACCAATCAGTTCCAATACGCAGTAACTATTTCTCAAGAAATAAAGCAACATTTTCAAATCCCCATCGTCTGTGGCGGAATCCATGCCACCATGGTTCCCTCAGAGGTACTGGAAACAGGGCTATTCGATGCAGTGTTTGTCGGTGAAAGTGAGCACGCACTGGTAGCATACGTGAACGCCCTGGAGAGGGAAAAGGATGTTACCTCCATCCCCAATACCTGGCAGAGAAAAAATGGTACCATTATAAAGAATACCCTCACTGCCTTTCCAGATCTCACCGCCCTTCCTTTCAAAGATTATGAAATCTTTGATTTCCAAAAGATGATTGATGTTAAAAATGGGTGGGTGGGGCTCATGACCTCCCGTGGCTGTCCCTTCCGGTGCAGCTACTGTTTCAACCACCAACTGGTACACATATACCAGCAAGGCTTAGGAGTTCCCGCCTCCCAACTCAACTACATCCGCCACCACTCCGTAGAAGAGGTCATCGAAGAAATTAACTTTCTCCAGACACACTATAAGAACATCCGGATGTACATCTTTGACGATGACCTTTTCACTTTTAACCAAGAGTATCTTCAAAAATTCTGTGAGGAGTATAAAAAGGTTTCACACCTCCCCTTTGTAGTGAATGCCCATGTGCAGGTCTTTAACCATGAAACAGCACGTTCCTTAAAGGATGCGGGATGCTCCATTGTTAAGTTTGGTATTGAGAGCGGCAGCGAACGGGTGAGGAAGGAGATTCTCAACCGTCCCATGAAAAACAAAACTATCAAAGAAGCCTTCTCCATTGCTCATGACGTAGGTCTGCATACCTCTGCTTTTGTAATGGTGGGGCTCCCCACCGAGACCAGGGAAGAGGTGATGGAAACTATTCAGATACTAGCAGATATCAAACCTGGTCGCTTCAGGTGGTCACTCTTCTTTCCCTATCCCAACACCCGTGCATACGAAATTAGTCAAGAAGGCGGATTCATAGATTTTAACAAAATGTCACAGCTCAGCAACTTCACTGATGAATCGTGCCTTGACTTTGGCCCTGCATATAATTTCTGGCTAAAAAAGGTAAATAGGGCTTTCCCCTGGTATGTAAATGCGCTCGCATCCCTTCCCTGCTCTCCCCGCTACGCAACCATGACCGGGGAAATTGAGGCAATGTCAGAAGACTCCTGGATGAAGGCAGAAGGCGCTATCCCCACGCGAGATCGAGAAGCCTCATCACGGGAAACTCACGCGGGTTCCCTTCACTACTCGATACGATTCAACTCCTTTATGGCCGTTCGAAGCGACTGGCAAGAAGATGAGTAACCAGGCACCTAAAAACATTGTGATCAGATGTCCTAATTGGGTCGGTGACCTGGTGATGTGCACCCCTGCGTTAAGGAGCATCAGGAAACGCTTTCCCGATGCTACCATCACGGCTATAGTGAGACCAGCCATAAAGCAGGTGATTGAGTACCTGCCTTTCATTGATGCTATCATAGAATATGACAAGCGGCGAGACCGCGGGATAAAAAACTACCTCTCCTTTATAAAAAAACTGAGATCGAAACACTTCGACCTGGGTATTGCCCTGACCAGTTCTTTTAGCTCGGCACTGCTCTTGTTTCTTTCATCCATTCCCATTCGGGTGGGGTACAATCGAAATGGAAGAGGCTTTTTACTCACCAGTAAAAAAGAACCCCTGCGAGAAAATGGAAAGATTGTACCCACCAATAAAGTACAGCTCTATCTTGGTCTCTCTGATTTTCTCGGGTGTACCGAGCTCTCCACCCGCCCTGAGCTTAAAACGAGTAGCAGCGCTGAAGCCTGGGTTGATCGTTTTTTTGCTGAACATTCTATAAAGAATCGCGATTTCATTGTCGGCATTGTCCCTGGTTCATCGTTTGGACCTTCAAAGTGCTGGAAGGAGGAATCCTTTGCGAAAGTTGCCGATGCCCTGATAAAAATCTATGGTGCCCGCATCCTCATCCTCCCGGGTCCTGGCGAGCGTGAGAGAGCGCACGCCATAATGCAAAAGATGAAAGAGTCTCCCGTTGATATGGACGACCCCATCGTCCCTATTGATATCCTTATGGCACTTATTCGTCGGTGTTCTCTTCTCATTACCAATGATACCGGTCCCCGCCACTTCGCCGTTGCCTTCGATAAACCGGTGATCGTGCTGATGGGTCCCACCGACTCCCGTCATACTGACTGTAACCTAGAAAAAACCATCATCTTGCAGGAAAAGGTTGACTGCGGCCCCTGTCATTTGAGAGAATGCCCCACTGACCATCGTTGTATGATACTCATTACCCCTGAGAAAGTTTTAACGGCAGTTCACCACATGATAGACAAATTTCACTTAACCAGAGAGGAACCTTAGCTCACATGAAAAGATTTCGCAAGATCATCAATCGCTTTCCCAAAGCACGTATCGGGGTCATAGGCGATATGACCGCAGATATCTATATCTATGGGAAACCTTATCGCCTCTCTAGAGAAGCCCCCGTTATAGTGGTGCACTACGACTATGAAGAGCTGATCCCCGGAGGAGCTGCCAACACGGTGTATAACCTGATTGATCTCGGTGCTCAGGTCTATCCCATAAGTGTGCTGGGAAATGATGAGGCTGGGAAAAAACTCCTCTCATTTCTCTCCTTGAGGTGTCAGCATACCGAGGGTATCATTCTTGACCCTGAGTGTCACACCATCCTCAAAACCAGAATCATGGCGGGTGATGATAACACCACCAAACAGCAGGTCATCCGCATCGATAGAGATCCCAAGAAGAAGCTCTCTGATGGAAATCAGCCCAGGATTCTCTCTTACCTTTCCCAGATTGCACCCTCACTTGATGCCCTGATCATTTCTGACTACGGTTATGGGATGTGTAATCGCACCATACGTGAGTTTATTAAAAGGTTCTCTAAAGAGAAGATTGTGGTAGTTGACTCCCGTTACCATATCGGGGCTTTCACTGGCGCTACTATTGTAACGCCTAATCTTTCTGAAGCTGAGCATTTCACCGGTATAAAAATCAAAGACGATAAGACTCTGCAACTTGCAGGGAATAAAATACTGCGTACCATCAAAGCACGGGCAGTACTCATCACTAGAGGAAACAAAGGGATGACGCTCTTTGAGAGAGGCTCACCGCCCCTCCACATCCCTGTCTACGGGAGTGACCAGATTTCTGATGTGACGGGAGCAGGGGATACGGTATGCGCCCTGGTTGCCCTTTCACTTGTTGCAGGAGCAAGCTTTGCTGATGCTGCCAAGCTCGCTAACTGCGGTGCCTCAGTGGTAGTTATGAAGCCGGGAACTGCTACGGTCAATCAGGAAGAGCTTATCGCTGCCCTGAGTAATGCTCCCCTCTCCTAGAAACGCAATGAAAGAAAAGGTGTACCACCCATGACGGGGAAAATAATAAAAGACGAGGACGTGCTCTCGCATAAGGTAGAAGAGCTTAAAAAGCAGGGTAAAAAAATTGTATTCACCAATGGAGGTTTCAACCTGCTCCACGTGGGACATATCAGGAGTCTCCTTGATGCAAAAAAGCGGGGAGATATACTGATAGTTGCAGTAAACAGTGATGCCTCTCTTAAGAGCCTGAAAGGGGAGAGCTACCCTATCATCCCTGAAGATGAGCGGCTTGAGGTCCTCGCAGCGCTTGAGTGTATTGACATTCTCACTCTTTTTCCTGAAACAACTGTTGAGCGTCTTCTTCTACAATTGAAACCTCATGTACATGCCAAGGGAACCGACTACACCAGAGAGACCGTCCCCGAGCGTGAAACCGTACTCTCCTATGGAGGAGAGATTGCTATCGTTGGGGACCCTAAGCATCATTCTTCGACAAATATCATAGAGGTAATCCGCAGCTCGGAATTACAACACAAAGCCTAAAATGATATTTGATATTTCCCCTCACTCTCCTCTCCCCACTGGGGTTGTGTCACAATTTGTGTTTTTGTCATTTCGAGGGAATCCGAGAAATCTTGAGCATAGTACAATCAAACTTTTAAGATTCCTCACAGTAGTTGGGAATGACGTTTGTTCCCCTTTACGACGCAGTCTCCGACAAGGTGAGGGAATTGAGGCAAGGGGAGAAGGATTTATACATTAATTTTTTTTAATCTTCTCTTAACTATAAATTAATTTAAATTTTATATATTAACTACTTACAAAAAAATACAACTTTTAGTGAAGTCTCGGATCAAGGACTAGAAATGGAAGATAGCGATTTTCAATGCGCACCCACTCCTTATCTCTCTGTGGTCATCCCCGTTTACAATGAGGAAGAGAATCTCTCAACCCTCACTACCGAGCTGGTAGAAGTATTACAGATACTTAACAAGACGTGGGAAATCATTTTTGTTGATGATGGCTCAAAAGATAGAAGCTACCAAATGCTGCGAGGGCTCAAGGAGCGTTACCCGCAGATCAGGGTGATTAAATTCAAACGCAACTGTGGGCAGACTGCCGCCTTCGATGCAGGATTCAGGTCAGCTCAGGGGAAAATTATCATCACCATGGACTCTGACCTGCAGAATGACCCCCACGATATTCCACAACTACTTGAAAAGATAAATGACTACGATGCAGTGTGTGGATGGCGTTATAAGAGAAATGACAATTTCATCAGACGCATCTCCTCTCGTATTGCCAACGCAGTGAGAAATAAATTGAGCGGTGAAACGATTGTAGATGTTGGGTGCTCGCTTAAAGCATTCAGAAGTGCGTACCTAAAGAAGTTAAAACTTTACAAGGGCATGCACCGATTTTTCCCCACCCTGATTAAAATGGAGGGAGGGAAGGTTGCTGAGGTTAAGGTAAACCACCGGCCGAGGAAGTATGGGACACCAAAGTATAACATCAGAAACAGAATGGTAAGGTCCTTTATCGATCTCCTTGCGGTGTGTTGGATGAAAGAGAGAAGACTCAACTATGAAATTGAGGAGGAAGTAAAATGAACACATGGGTCATCGTAGGTTTTATTGGCCAGACTGCCTTTTTCATGAGATTTCTGGTGCAGTGGATTGTATCAGAAAAGAGGGGTGAAAGTGTCATCCCTGTCTACTTCTGGTATTTAAGTCTCGCGGGTGGCGCCATTCTGCTCGCCTACGCCATTCACATTAGTGATCCTGTATTCACCTTGGGACAGAGCTGTGGCCTTCTTGTCTATATCAGGAATCTCATGCTCATTTATAAAAATGGTAGAAAGACGGTTCAAAGCCAAAGTCTTCAATAGATTCTTCATGAAGGATTGTATACCTTGTCTTACAAAGTCACTAAAAGTAATCGAAAGCTGATTCAACATCCCGCTTTTCAGATTGCCATCCTTTTAGTTGTTTCCCTCACCATTTTTTTTGTAAATTTGGGAGGGTGGGACCTCTGGGACCCTGATGAGCCACGGTACGCCCAGGTCGCAAAGGAGATGATAGAAAGTAAGAACTGGATCCTTCCCCACCTTAACACCCAGGTGTATCCCGATAAGCCTCCAGTATTTTTCTGGCTCATTGCCCTCGCTTCTATGGTCAAAGGTGAGGTCACTTCTTTTTCAGCACGTTTCCCCTCTGCCCTGGCTGCGGTTGTGGGCATCCTCCTCACCTACCTCCTTGGACGTAAATTATACAGTGCACGAGCGGGTTTCATCTCGGCACTGGTACTTGCTACCACAGTAGAATATTTCTGGCTTGGCCATCGGGCAAACATAGACATGACCCTTACCCTCTTCATTCTGGCTGCTCTCCTCTCCTTTTACCAAGGATATCAGAAATCCCAAAAACGGTTCTACTACCTCACCTATCTTCTCATGGGAATCGCAACTATTACCAAAGGGCCGGTAGGCTTCATTCTTCCCTCGCTCACGGTGAGCGCGTACCTCATTTTTAAGAAAGAGGCATCACTGCTTAAAAATGTATTTCTCAATGGTGGCATCCTGCTCTTTTTGGCGGTGATTTTTTCCTGGCTCATCCCTGCCTTCATTCAGGGAGGGAAGAGCTACGCTGATGAAATTCTTTTTAATCAAATTTTAGGGAGGGTTCACGATTCCTGGAGTCATAACCGACCTTTCTATTACTATCTCCTGAGACTTCCCCCGTTGCTACTCCCCTGGTTTATTTACTTCCCCAGTGCTGTTATATACTTCTTTACCAGAAGAAAAATAATAAAAGAGGACTACCTCTTCCCTGCCGTCTGGTTCACCGTAATATTTGTTTTCTTTTCTCTCTGCTCTGGTAAGAGAGAACTCTATCTGCTTCCCCTCTTCCCTGCCTTTGCCCTCATGGTAGGATTTCTTTGGGATACATTTTTTAAGCATCGGGAGGAAAGGTGGATTACACGATTAATTTTCATCCCCTCCTACCTGCTCTTTGGTTCACTCATGCTCGTGTGCGGAGCAGCCCCTTTTATTCCCACTCTCATTAGTTCTGAATACAGTCAGGCGTTTCATTTTTATCCTTTGGCGCTCACCCTCAGTTCATGCACGGTGGCAAGCCTTTTTCTACTTTTAAAGAGAAAAGTGGTGCTCTCTTTCACCACCATCGTATTCATGATGGCAGGGTCTTATCTCTACTCAGTGAGCTATGTCTTCCCCTACATCAACCAATTTAAATCCGCTAAACCTCTCTCTTCAAGGATTACATCCATGCTGAGAGCACATGACCTTTTGGGATCCTACCAGTTGAAAACCTTCGCATTCAATTTTTGCACAGGAATAAACACTATCACACCGTTGGAGACCACCCTTGAGCTCATCACCTTTTTTCTCCAACCAAAACACCGTACCTTTGTTCTAATGAATCGGATTGATTTTGAAGAGCTCGCACCCCTTCTGCCTTTTCACCTTTCGCAAGTTGATACCGCAAAAGTCGGTGACCGTGAGCTTGTGCTCATCACTGACTATGAAGAGATGCCAGAAATTGAGATCACCGAATTTAATCCCCAGGACCCCAGGATGAGAAACATTAAAGTCGTAAATTACCTCCTCAATGCATATATCACAAACAATGACAGGGAAAATATAGAACGGCTCATAGCATACACTAAAGACCATGTGAGTAAATATGCGCGCCTCATTGCAATAGAATTTTATGATGATTTGAGCCTCGACAAGTTGAAAACCATGACTAAAACTTCACCCGATCGCTGGAGGGTGTTCCAAAACTATATAAACAAAGCATTCTGCTGGCTCTCACTCACCAAGAAGGCAGACACCTTCCTGGGAGGAAATCTCACAAAGTCTCTTAAAGAAAAGTTAGGATAAATACAGCTTTATTATAGTAAACGACTAAAGAAAGTTGTCATTGCGAGGAGTCCTTGATAATGCCGGACGACGAAGCACCCATTAAAAGGCGTTTGTCAAGAGAAAAAACTTCTCCTAGGCGAG
>CAYYOQ010000050.1:0-9158 GCA_964473235.1 uncultured Thermodesulfobacteriota bacterium
CCAGTATGATTGCTATCCTCAAACCTAAGTTCATCACTAAAAGGTGATGTCATCATTATAACACTAGCAAACCAGATAATCAGAAGAAAGGAGGCCCAGATGAACATGACTAAGAGAATGAGAATTACATCCCTATTTTTAACCTTTTCTTTGATTATTACCTTCACACTCTTAATGCAGGCGAAGTTCGTCCACGCTGAAGAAATGGATGTTGTGCCTACGGGAGGCATTGATATTGATAACTTCATTCTTGCGGGACAAAATGTCAGTATGACTTCTAGCCAGTCCACGCCAACCGACACTACCATACTGGGGGTTACCTCTCTTTTCAATAAGTCCCTTACAGCTACGCTATCACGCACCACCTCAGGAGGATCTGGTTTCTGGTGGATATTTTTGATGGGAACGGGTGGAAGGAATTGGGCTGACTTTGCCTATGGCCTTATCGGTCCTGGGGGTCAAACAACCGCGAGTGTTGATATTGATGATGGGTTAAGCTTTGGTTTGGCTATAGGCAGTACTAATGTAACCTCCGAAGTATCAAGTGAGAACCCTTTTAAATATTCAATCCAAATAAGTGGCACTTCTGCCGAATAGATGTAAATAATAGGGGAGGGGAACGCCATGAATAAGAACGTATTTCTTTTAGGGAGTGCACTACTGCTTGTTCTGGTTTTGTTAGCTGGTGAGGCATTGGCTTTGGAATATCTGGATGGACGCATTAGGGTCAAGGGGCGAATTGAGCAGTTTGCCATGTGGGGCTGGCACATACCCGATCAAAATATCGGTAGGACCATCACTGAGAATGCGCCTTCCTTCAGACCGGAGAGCCGTTACCGCAGTAGTCACCTTGTTCTCAATCTGTCTCTTGCTGCAGTAGAAGGATTGTTCAAATTGGTTGACAACGAAAAGTTGTTGGTTAACCTCCAGACCTACTTCAGGTATTACTATGAGTCTTCTCCCGACCTTGATTCCACCGTCCATCGCATGTGGAAAAAGGATTACCTCCACCGCGCCTATCAAACGAACCGGTTCAAGCAGGATGACTGGGTCAATGAGGCATTCTTTGATATTTACTCTGGTCCCTGGAATCTGCGCATAGGAAAGCAGATTATCTTCTGGAGTGAGGTGGAGATGGTACGTACGGTAGATAAGATTAACCCCATTGATATGCGCTACAGTACCCCCGGGATTGAGCCCTGGGATGAGATCAAAATCGGGCTCTGGATGATCAGGGCCTTCTATAATTCTCAACTGCCGGGTAATCTCATCTTTGAGACCATTTTCAGCCTTGACCACGAGCGCACCAGAACGCCTTTTGAGGGGAGTTGGTTGGGCTTAGGACCCGGTACCCCCAACTATGCTAACCACCGCCATAATAGTATGGGTCCAGGTGCCATCAAGCAGACAAACGATGATGCCTGGGACGATGCCCACCCTGCATTTACCTGGAGTAACTTTAAGTTTGCTTTTAGGATTCGGGGAAACTCAGAAGTCTTCATGTTCAAAACACCCTACGTGCTGGACTGGACTCTAAGTTATATCAACACCCTTGATGACACCGCGGTAGCTTACTCTGATAAGCTTGCCCCATTTAATGGTGATCTTGCGATGGCGAGGGTTGGAGGTGTTCCCTCCTGGAGACTTCCTCGGCTGGGAGATTATGGGCGGATGTGGGTATTTAAACGCTATGAACTCCTGGGAGCGAGCATCCAGACCTTTGTGCCTCCCATTAAAGGCGTACTCAGAGCTGAATGGAGCTATGAGATAGGAAGACCCTACAACCACTGTCCCAAGGGCGAGCCCGATGGCCTTCCAGAGGACGGGGAATACATTACAGAGCGTGATCACGTTGCTTATGGTCTTACCTATGATGCAGCCATTCCCATGCCTGGACGGGGTACAAACTGGTTTACCAGTTGGGGGCTCCGCCCCGCCGCTGACATAACCCTTGGCTTGTTTCAAGGATGGCATCTTGGTGATGTCGATCACATTAGGCAGGAATTTGGCTATAACCAGCGCTCTGAAACAAATTTTACTTTCATGATTCGGCACGGCATCAGGCACAATGAATTTATTCCGGTGATACGGGCACTCTATAATGTCAACAACTGGGGGTATGTGGCTCCTGTGGTTCAATATATGCCTGGTAAGCACTTCCGCTATGAGCTTGGCTGTACCTGGTTTTGGGCTAAAAATCCCAGGGACAGCTTTGAGGCAACAGGTGAGACCAGGGATTTTACCTACTTTAAAGTACGTTATGAGTTCTAAGAAAGGGGGTGTAGTTATGAGGAGTAATACTATAAGGATTGCAACAGTACTGTTTTTTTTGCTAGTCAATACCTTAGCGGTGTATGCACAAGAGGTGAAATTTCCCACCTTCTCCTATGAGGGGGAAGAGCTTGCCAAGGTGAAGGAGTGGGAGAAGACCTGGGTAGGACAGAAGGTAACCGCAGCCAACATAGACCAGGTAAAAGATCTCCTCCTAGAACCTCTCTATACTATTATGAAAAACCCAAAAGATTTCGGTGCCGATGAGGTGTGGTTTGAGGTATTTCCCTACCGTCCCTATAAAGTTTCCAAGGGGTTAATTGAATCAACTAAACAATATGCTCCCCAGGCTAAGTTTGATGAGAGCAAATCGCTGGTAAACTATGGCAGCATTGCGGGTATCCCTTTCCCTCAACCAGACCTTTCTGACCCGGTACTGGCAGGTACCCAGATGGCGTGGAATTATGATGCTTACACTCATGGGGATAGTACCTATTGCTTTAACGGACCAGCAACTATTGTTGACTGTCGAACAGGTCTTGAGCGTTCAGCAGGCCAATGGAGATGGTCGATGTACTGGGCAGGGCGAAGCGATGTCTCTCCCAAACCTGAGCTTCCTAAAAATGATAGGGGAATTCATCGATCCTATTTCCAAAGACATTCTGCCCCCCCGGATTTTGCTGATACCGGGGTCCTAGAGATAAAATATAAGGATACCAAAAGGGACTGTGATCTCTGGGTATATACTGCTATGTTTCGCCGTATCCGCAGGTATACTACCAGCCAGCGGACGGACATGATTGACGGCACTGATCTTATCTATGATGATAATTATGGATGGTATACTCACATTAATCTGAACACCTATAAATTCATCGGGCAGCAGGATTTATTGCTATGGCGCCATCAGGAGGATCCTCATAAAAAGCTTACCCGTAAAAACGGTCAGGGTATATGGAATGGTATTCAAAGGGAGCGGGTAAAGTGCTGGGTGATTGAGGCAGTCAATAAAGATCCCAACTATCTCTACAGCAAGCGGGTGTGGTACCTAGATCCGGAGAACTGGCAGATGGATGCTCAGATTATCTATGACAGGCAGGGGAAATTATGGAAGATCATGGAGTGGGGTTGGGAAGAATTCCCTGGCTATGAAGGGCAGTTGTCTACCCAGTATGGCGCTGAGTACTACATTGACTTGATCAGGCGTCATGGAAGCGTGGCTCCGTACTCAACTAAAAAGGTAGGTGAAAATTTCCCCACTAAGCAGTTCTCTATTGCTAATCTCCAACAGCAAACCTACTAGTAGAGGAGAATTTACTTGTGAGAGCGCTTTTAGCCGTTAGATGTACCTCAAAGGGTGTACAAAAATAAAGTGTGGTTAAGGGGAAAGTAATGGCAGTATTTGAAAGTATTACGAAGGAACTTGAAACTATTGTGGGTAAAAAACATGTGGTGACTGATGAGGCGACCCTAGCAGGATATGCCAAGGATGAGAGCTGGCTGAACCCTAGGATGCCAGACTGGGTAGCTAAGGTAAAGAGTACCGATGAGATACAGCACGTCGTCCAGCTTGCTAATAACCATAAGGTACCGGTTATTCCCCGAAGCTCTGGTGTCGGGTTTCACGGTTCTGGCATCCCTGAGCAGGGGGGAATCATTATTGACCTAAAGGGGATGAACCGTGTCCTGCGCATTGATACCCGAAACAAGTGGGCAATGGTAGAACCGGGGGTAACTTATGGACAGCTTCAGAAGGAGTTAAAACCACATGGGTTTAGGGCGGTTACTCCTCTGCTCCCTCATCCTGAGAAATCCGTAATCACGAGCATTCTGGAGAAAGCCCCTCACCTTACTTCAAAAATGCACTTAGATGAAATCATTCTCACCATGCAGCTCATTTTCCCAAACGGTGATCGTTTTCGCACCGGTTCTTTAGCTGTTCCTGTCCCAGACCTGAAACCTGAGGAGGTGCCTGATAAGGCCCACTCAGACCTCTGTAACTCCCTCGGTCCTGGGATAGACTGGTGGAGGCTGCTTACCGGGAGTGAGGGAACACTGGGTATTGTCACGGTCATGAACTTTAAGATTACTCACCTTCCCACGCAGCAAAAGGTCTACTTTATTCCCTTTAAAACCATTGAAGAACTGATCGAACCTACCTACCGTATTTTAAGAAAAGAGATTGGCAATGAGTGTTTTATTCTCAACAGACATAACCTTGCCTCCATCTTGGCTGAGGGGAGAGAGGACATTACTACTCTCAAAGCATATCTTCCCCCGTTCTGTCTGATTATTTGTGTAGACGCAGGTGAGTGGTATCCAGATGAAAAGGTGGCGTATCAGGAACAAGCCCTTCGATCTATTTGTTATCAATGTAGCTGCGAGCTCAGCACTGCCCTACCCCCCATTGCTGAAGCTGATAAGAAGATGGTTGAAATGCTCTCGCAGCCCTGGAGTGATGGGGAGTACTGGAAGTTCAGGTACCGAGGAGGTTGTTGGGATATTCCTTTACTTACTCCCCTTGACCACGCACCTCAACTTATCAAGATCATGCGGGAGGTGGCAGCAGAGAGAGAGTATCCCTTTGAGGATATCGGTATTTATTTACAACCCAAGCAGAGGGGAAGGGTATACCACCTGGAGTTTAATCTACCCGTTGATAAGAATAATGCTCAGGCTAGAGAAGAGGTAAAGGCACTTCTCTCTCGCGCTGCGAAACGGTTGCTTAACGGTGGAGGTTTTATCTATCGACCTTATGGATCATTAGCTGAGATGGTCTTTTCCCGCACGGGAAATCTCCACCTGGCTATTAAAAAGATTAAAGAGATTCTTGACCCCAATAGGGTGATGAATCCGGGGAAGTTGGCATTGTAGTTACAGGCGTGCACGCTTTCGAGCTTGTAGCTAAGTAAGGAGGTTCTCATGGCGTTTTCTCAGATTGCCTACAAAGCCCTTCAGGATGTGGTAGGTACTGAACATGCGAGTAATGATGAGGTGGTGTGCCAGAGCTATTCACGGGTCAACTGGCTTCCCTCTGGATTCCTCCAGAGGGAACGTCTCGGTACTAATATGAGGCCGGTGTGTGTGGTAATGCCTGGCTCAACCGAGGAGGTTCAGGCAATCATAAGGATTGCAAACAGGTATAAGTTTCCCTTTATCCCTAGGGGATCAGGTTATACCTTCCAGGCCTTTCCTGCCGGTAGTGGTTATGTGGTCATTGATCCTAAACGGATGAATAGAATCATGGAGCTTGATGCGAGGAACATGTATGCGGTGGTAGAGCCTTATGTGAGCTTTGCCGAGTTACAGGTGGAGGCAATGAAGAAGGGGCTTACCTGCCCCTCCCCTCTCGCAGGCGCTCAGGTGTCGGTACTTGCCAATTACTCCTGGCACGGTGCCTATGGGAACAGTTGGATCAGTGGGGTGGGTGCACAAAATCTTCTCGCCTACGAGATTGTGCTGCCTGATGGGGAGATCATGAGGAGTGGTCCACCCTCGCTCTCAGATGAAGAGTGGTTTTGGAACGATGGGCCTGGCCCGGATTTGAGGGGATTGCTACGGGGTGGTCAATTTGGTCATGCGGGTGGTTTGGGTATGGTTACCAAAATAAGCTGCAGGCTTACTCCCTGGGCGGGGCCACCGATATTACCTACTCAAGGTGTCTCTATTGAAAAGGTGTCACCGCTGCCCTCTGATAAATTCAGGTGGTATATGGTGAGGTTTCCCTTCAAGTATCCGGAAGAAGAGGAAAAAGAACTCACCCAATCAGCCGAACTCTTCTATGAAATGGGGAAAGCAGAGATTGCGGTGGTGGCAACCCACCTCGCGCAGCAGTTCCTCTATACCTATTCTTCCAAGACCAAGCAGGATCTCTTCGACAATATAGAGAAGAAGGTGTTCCCCTGTGGTTTCTGTGTAATCGGTCTTCAGGCGACCACCTCTCTCGAACAGCTCAACTATGAGGAGAAGGTATTAAAAGCCATTGTGGCAAAGGTGGAAGGAGAGTTTGTCGGTGAAGAGGAGGAGCCCTATAAAGTCTGGATTGGAAGGGTTGCCAATGAGTGGCTGCGGTTTGGTCACGGTATAAGGTTATCTCGTCCCTCAGACGGTTTTTCCATCGGCGCTTCCAATGTTGATTCTATTGACTGTATCGTCACAGAAATCTTAAGGTCTAATCGTGCTGCCCGGAAGATGCTCGAAGAAAAGAAGTGGGGTAAGGATTTCGTGCAGCCTTTGAGTGTCCATGGTGGCTGGATTAGTCCCCAGGAATTTGGACACTGGTGTTTGATGACTACCGATGTATTTCCTGAGCAGTCAGTGGAGCAGGCCAATCAGGCAATCCAAATTATTATGAACCATTTAAAAGGTGAGATAGAGGATAAAAGTTCAGCGGCGGTGATCCACCTCTTAGGTCCCTCCTATGACCTCCTGGGTCCCATCTTTGATAATGTGCATCTCATTATGAAAAAGATTAAGAGTGCTTTTGACCCCAACAACCTCTCCAATCCTCCCTATGCTACCAAGCCAGGTGTGCTTTCTGAGGAGGAAGTGGCAGAAATGATGAAGGGTCTTGGGTAACAAACTGCGTTAGGTGGGGGAAACGTGCATGGGTAAGAGTAGAGTGAGCATTGGTCTTGTGTGGATAGTGATAGGCATCGTAGGCATCTGGTGCATAGGGTGTAAGCCGGGTCGTCCCCAGTTTGCTTTGCCTAAAATCAAAATGGTCACTGGTGAGAATTTATACAGTGTCGTTGCGTTTTCTCCTAAGGAACTAATGCTCTTCGGAAATCATGGTACTGTTTATTTCACCACTACCGGAGGGGGCAGTGTAGAGGAGTGGAAACCGTTGGAGAGCGGTATAGAAGGGCTCCTTATGGGTGAGGCTACTTTTGTTGACCGGCTGACCGGTTGGGTAGTGGGTGTTAAGGGGACCATTATCCATACTGTTGATGGAGGGGAGAAGTGGAGTACACAGGTGAGTGGTACGGAAAGGGCTCTTTTTTCCGTTTCCTTTGCTGATAAGAGCAATGGATGGGTGGTAGGTGAGTTCGGTACCATTCTCCATACCAGCAATGGAGGGGAGCATTGGGAGTCTCAGGCAAAAGAAGTTGATAAGATGCTCAACAGTGTCTATTTTGTTGATGGACAGAACGGGTGGGTGGTAGGTGAGTTTGGTACCATTCTTCACACTACCGATGGTGGCCTGCAGTGGGAACAGCAGAGGTGCGAAGATATCGAAACGAAGGTAGGGATGGACAGTTATGATTGGAAACCCGCTCCTGCACTGTACGAGGTGCGCTTTAAAGATTTAAACAGTGGGTGGATTGTAGGGATGGATGGAGTAATTCTCAGGACAGATGATGGAGGGATAAGGTGGCGAAGACTTGAAACAAAGTGTGATATTCCCCTCTACGGGATCGAAATCAAAGGAACGAAAGGATGGGTGGTGGGCAACCGGGGCTACTATCTCTCTTCCCTTGATGGGGGCGAGACCTGGGAGGTGAAGGATGGTTTGATCAAAACCAGGTTTTGGCTAAGAGATGTTACCTTTAGTGACGAGCGGAATGGCTGTATCATAGGTGCCATGGGCACTATTGCGCGCACCGCCGATGGCGGAGCAACCTGGGAGTTGATCTCAGGCATGAGCTATGATATGCCAGAATACGGACTGTCAGATTTTTAATGAGTAGTGGTGTACCCTATATAATAGTTGACATTTTAGTATAAAATGTTTACAAGAGAGGCAACCTCATGAGCGGTATGAAGTGAGGTTGTTTCTTTAAAGAGACGCTTAGATAGACGAGGTTTATGGGTTACATGACCAAAGTGATCATAGTAGGTGAAGGAAGTGTATGATTACCATTGACACAAAAAGGTGTACCGGTTGTGGAGGCTGCATCGATCTTTGTCCCTCAATCGCGATCAGTATGATAAAGGATGTGGTGACCATCGATGCTGAAGTGTGCACCGAGTGTAAAATCTGTGTGAAGGTATGTCCGATGCGAGCACCCTCTGAGGTTGAGTAGGAAGTGGAAGCAGGTAGTGTGTAGTTTGCATGAGATGTATGTAAACCGGAGAAGCGGTGAGCACATACTTTTAATGACAAAATGTGTCGTTGAAATTCCAAATGTCAAAGCACCAAATCCCAATTAAATCAAAAATTCCAAGGTCCTAAATGAGAAGCGTTTTGGTCATTTGAACTTAGGGCATTTGAAATTGTTTGGAATTTGATATTTGAAATTTGGGATTTAAAGAACGATGCACACTTACCCATCAGTCATGGAACCAATGAGTCTGATTTGTAAACACTGCTTGTAACCAGTGCAGTGGGTGCAGGAGTGAGGGTGAGTACGTGAGGGTAGATGAATGATAGACCTTCCCATCACTGAAGAGTTTTGCAGTAACCAAGACTGGCGAAACAATAAACCGGTCTGGGATAAAGAAAAGTGCGTTCACTGTGGTATCTGCTACCTCTTCTGCCCCGATAGCGCTATCCGGGCTGATGAGGAGGGATACTATCAGGCGGAACTTGAGTACTGTAAGGGTTGTGGACTGTGTGCCCGCCAATGCCCTACCGGGTGCATTCTTATGGAGGAAGAAGTAGCGCGATTGCCTTGGCAGGTAAGGTAGGATTTTATGAGCACATATCCGAGGGTAATCTTTCCATGATGAGCAGGTATCCTGTTTTCATTCCAAAGCTTTTACCGAAGGATGAGTATTTCGTTTCGGGGAGAAGGTCCTGTAAAGGCTGTGGGAAGGCCCTCGCGGTGAGAATGATTTTCAAAATGGTGGGTAAAGAGGTGGTAGCTGGTGAGCATGCCAGGGGGTTAGCATCTCTTTCATCCTATACCCATGCAGGTATAGGTCTCACCTGGAATGAGTTACTC
>CAYYOQ010000050.1:9258-11482 GCA_964473235.1 uncultured Thermodesulfobacteriota bacterium
CAGGTGTGGGAGAGCGGTGCTTCCTACCTTGCCAGTGCCTGTGCCAGTTACCCACTGGATTTCATGGAGAAGATTAAGAAGGGACTACAGGTTGCGGGAACTGCTTTTATCAGCGTGCTCACCCCTTGCCCTACTGCCTGGTTGTTTAAACCAGATTTAACCGCACATCTGGGTGCGCTTGCGGTGAGCACCGGGTTTTACCCCCTCTTTGAGGTAGAGGCAGGAATACTGCACGTTACCACGCGCATTGTGCCGCTGCGTCCGCTGGCTGAGTACTTTAAGGCTCAGCAGCGGTATGTGACATTTCCTCAGGAGCTCTTAACCCCCATGCAAGAGGTAGTCAAGGAAGAGTATCAGAGATTGTGTGATGAGAGTGGAAAGAAGGCACAACCATGAACTCTCTTGCGTATGAGAAAGTGATTGATGAGATTATTAAGAAGAATGGAAGTGCCTCACTGATTGTACTTTTACAGGAGGTGCAGTCTCACTACCGCTATCTTCCTGAAGAGGCGATAGTGCTCTTGGGTAAGAAACTGGAGGTTCCTTTAAGCAAGATATTTTCACTTGCTACCTTTTACCGGTCGTTCAGTCTCAAGCCGAGGGGAAAAAATATCATAAAGGTATGCCTTGGTACTGCCTGCCATGTAAAAAGTGGGACCAATCTCTTTGAGAAGGCGCAGAGGGATCTCAGCCTCTCTGAGGAGGAAATGACCACCGGTGATTTAACCTTTACCCTGGAGAAGGTGCGGTGTCTGGGATGCTGTAGCTTGGCGCCGGTGGTGCGGATTAATGAAGACACCTACGGGTCTATGACCCAGGAGAAATTATCAAAGGTTTTGAAGCGCTATTAGTAAAAATGGAAGTAGTAAGATGGTGAATGTAGGTGCTCTAGAGCGGTTGAAAGAAGAGGGGATGAAATCACTTTTCCCTTCCACTACCAAGATTATGGTAGGGATGGCAACCTGCGGTCTGGCTGCGGGAGCCCATGAGGTGTGGCAACTGCTCACCAAGGAGGTAGCCAAGAGCAAGACAGATGCAGTGCTGAAGAAGACGGGTTGTATCGGATTATGCCAGCACGAGCCCTTGGTGGATATTATTAAGCCGGGTTATCCCAGGGTAACCTATGACAAGGTCACACCTGAAAAGGTAGGTGCACTGCTGGAGGGAGCTGTTAAAGGAGCGTTTAAAAAAGGCATAATGGCGAGGGTTGATGAGGAAGAGTTTCTTTTAAACGGTACCCACAAGCGATACAGTAAAGGCACGCTTCCTCCCACTCTACGCTCCGTTGTGCCCTACAAGCGACTTCCTTTTTATAAAAAGCAGATGAGGATTGCCCTGAGAAACTGCGGGAGTATTGATCCTGAGAACATTGCAGAGTACGTGGCTAAAGGTGGATACTTTTCTCTCGCTCAGGTGCTTAAAGAGGGGAAGCCTGAAAAGATTATTGCTCAGATTAACGCGAGCAAACTGCGAGGCCGCGGTGGAGCTGGGTTTCCCACCGGGGTAAAGTGGGAGGTGTGTCGCAGCGCTCAGGGCAGTGAAAGATACCTTATCTGCAATGCTGATGAGGGTGATCCCGGCGCCTATATGGATCGCAGTATTTTGGAAGGAGACCCCCATAGTATAGTTGAAGGGATGCTGGTGGCAGCATATGCCATTGGGGCTACCAGAGGATATGTGTATGTGAGGTCGGAATATCCTCTTGCCATTGAGAGGATGAACATAGCCCTCGCTCAGGCAGGTAAAGAGGGACTTTTAGGTAAAGACATTTTAGGCTCAGGGTTTGATTTTGAAATAGAGGTCTGCCAGGGGGCAGGGGCATTTGTCTGCGGTGAAGAGACGGCCCTCATCCAGTCTATTGAGGGAAACTGGGGGGAACCCAGACCTCGACCACCTTTCCCTGCGGTGAGTGGCCTTTGGGGAAAGCCAACCGTGATTAACAATGTGGAAACCTATGCCAATGTTCCAGTTATTGTAGCAAAGGGGGCGAGGTGGTTCAGCGGTATAGGTACCAGTAAGAGCAAAGGGACAAAAGTATTCTCTCTAGTGGGTAAGGTTAACAACATTGGACTGGTTGAAGTTCCCATGGGGATTAGTTTAAAGGAGATTGTTTTTGAGATAGGGGGAGGGATTCCTCGGGGAAGGAAATTTAAAGCGATTCAAACCGGTGGCCCTTCGGGAGGATGTATCCCCAAAGATAAGATGGATCTTCTTGTAGACTTTG
>CAYYOQ010000051.1:0-6482 GCA_964473235.1 uncultured Thermodesulfobacteriota bacterium
AGGATGCGAGGAAGACAAGAATCAAGCTGGTGGAGTTTCTTGAGAAAATGGAGCGTGAACTTATCCCCCTCATCACAGAACTGACCCATATTTCTGAGGACCTAAAAGAAGTTACCTTTACGGCACGATCTCAATTTGAAAAGATCGAATCAACCACTGAATTTATTAGTAAAAATGTACAGGATATTATTGAGCGGTGGATTACCACCCTTACGGTAGTGAATAATGCCCTTGCAGAACCAGTAGAAAATATCGCCGTCTTCCTCAAAGGGTTTGCCAAAGGAATAAAATATTTTTTTGGTGACGGGAGAAATAGCGAGCATCACCGGTAGTACATACTTTTGACCCCGCCGGGGGATTTCCATACAAGGGAGGTATACCATGACCTACAGGGATGAGAATAGTTCTTTTGCAAAGACTTTTGTAGCATTTATCACGGGGGGAATCATAGGCGCAGCTGTTGCCCTCCTCTATGCTCCGCAATCGGGAGAACGTACCAGAGAAGAACTAAGGGAGAAGGCTGAGAGAACCATCATTAAGGCACATAAGCTTGAGGAGGAGGTAAAGGATTCGCTCAATCAATTAGTGAGTGATGTTAAGTCAAGAGTTACCCTTCTCATAGAGGAAGGTAAGAATGTAGCGGAGGATAAGAAAAAGGAGATTCTGGCAGCGATTGAGGCGGGCAAGAAGGTATTAGAAGAACAGAAAGAAAAACTCCAGAAGAATATTTAGGTGGAGTACCATCTGCCTAGTAGAGATCTGAATACCTGAGGGTACTATGGGATTGCTCAATTTACGTTTTGGCGGTTCATCTTACCACAAGCTCTTAGCTGAGCTCAATGAGTACTATAAACTTGCCGAAGGACATCCTGAGGATGTAAGGGTACACTTACGCATTGCAGAAGTGCTAATGAAATTGGGAAAGAAAGGAAAGGCGATCGAAGAGTATATGTGGGCCGCTGAGGGATATGAGGAGAATAATCTCTCACAGATTGCCGCCGCCATTTACAAACAGATTCTGCAGATTGACCCAGGGCAGATTAATGTGTATCAACGGCTGGTAGACCTCCACCTCAAGGAAGGGTTTTTAGGTGATGCCATTGCTGCCTATGAAAATCTGGCGTTTTACTATTATAGTAAGAGCATGAAAGACGAAGCACTCGCCACATTAAATAAAATGGTAGTCCTCGATCCGCACAATATGTACGTCAAAAAGAAGATAGAGCGATTCTGCTCGGAGAGGAGGATCGATGCCCCGCCTGAGGAGGGTGAGTCATCTGCGGTGAAGTGGGAACTGTTCGACCCCGTGACCAGCGGCAGGAAGTTTGATCAGAAGGTTTCCAAAAAGAAGAGGGAAGAATACTTTGATTTAGAAGCTGCGCTTCGAGATGAATTTCTCACCGAAGAGGATACACCTCATGAGATTACAGAAATTGCAGATAGCACTGATTCAGGTGCGGTGGGGTTTAATGAGATATTTAAAGAGCTGCAGCACCATGAACGGGAAAGTGCTGAACAGGACAAATACCTCTTTCACTACAACTTAGGCACTGCCTATCAAAAGGTAGGTCGTTATGATGAGGCTATTGAAGAGATTAAAAAGGCTCTGGAGGATCCGAAGAGGAGGGCTGAGTGCTATCTAAGGCTTGCGGTGTGCAGCAGGGAGAAGAACAGGGTTGATGAGGCACTCAAATACTTAAAGAAGGGGTTGCGCACTGAGGACCTCCCCGAAGCAAAAATGATTGAATTAAAATATGAGCAGGCCTTGGCGTACAAACAGAAGGGGAAGAAGAAAAAGGCACTGAAGCTCTTTAAACAGGTGTATGAGTTACACAGCACTTTTCGGGAGATTGAAAAAGAGTTAGAGGAAGCTACCTGCTCGAGGAGCATCTCATAACTTTTTAGTTACGGGGGAATCCCATATGGTGGTATTTAATCCATTGAAACGAGAGATTGATATAAAGATTGTCTACTATGGTCCCGCGCTCTGTGGTAAGACAACCAATATTCAAGCGATTCATAAGGTGTTACATCCTCAACAGAGGGGAGAGTTAGTTTCCCTTGCCACCAAGGATGATAGAACTCTTTTCTTTGATTTTCTCCCCATAGAGCTTGATGGCATTAAAGGTTTTAAAACACGCTTTCACATATATACGGTTCCTGGCCAGATCTTTTATGCCCTCACCAGGAGAGCAGTATTAACCGGTGTTGATGGTGTTATCTTTGTGGCTGATTCACAGGCTGACAAGGTACAAGAGAACATAGAGAGTTTAAATGACCTCAAAGAAAATCTGAAATATTATAAAAAGGAAATAGCGTCACTCCCCTTTGTGATTCAATACAACAAGAGAGACTTGGAAAACGCTTTACCGGTAGAGGAGTTGGAGAAGGAATTGAATATACTCCAGGTGCCCTCATTTGTGGCAAGCGCCATTGGTGGCAAGGGGGTAATGGAGACCCTCACTATGTGTTGTAGAATGGTGCTCAAGCAGATAAAAGATAAATCGCGGGTGCAAAAAGTTGCGGAAATAAAAGAGGCGGCAAAAGAAAGGGATAAACGGGTTGTCGAAGAGGTTATCAGCGAATTACCTCGGTTAAAATTGATTGAGGCAGCAGAGGGGCGTGAACCAGCTGCTGAGGATCGCGTACTGCGGATAAAAGAAGAAGAGGGTACTGAACCTTACGATCAGTCTGAAGTGATAGAGGAGGTGGGTAGGGAAGAGCCCCTCTTAAAAGGTACCACCTTGCGTGCTGAGCAGGGGTATGGTGTGGGTAGTACTGAGCGGGTATCACCAATAGATGAAGTTAAAGAAAAAGTGTCGAGAAAGATGCTTGATCCTGAACAGGAGATAAAGTTAGAAGTTCCCCTCCCTATTGATACGCAAAAGGTGGAGAGAAGAAGAGAGAGCGAAAGACCACTCGCGGCGGAAGCGATAAAACCCAGCATAGTGATAGATGAAGACGGGAAGAGAACTTGTCCTCGATGCTCTTTAAAATTTAAACCTAATGTTAAGCAGTGTCCCATTTGTAAAATCAGCCTCGTACCTGAGCAGGAGGGTGGGGAAATCCAAGAATACGCGAGGGGAGAAGGAGAGAGTAAAGATGAGATTAGAGCACAAGAGAGAGAATTTCCCCTGGATGCCACACCGGTGGTTGAGCAACAGATAGTGGAAGAAGCTGCTGAGAGTGTACCGGTGGGGGAAACGGTGCCGGAAGACCAGGGAGTAGAAATTGTTGCCTGTGGTCAACCGAAAAAAATTTCTCCCACTGCGATCAAAATTCCTTTAATTATGAAAATCGGCGCTACTGAGCAGGAATTTATGATTAACCTCTCCATCAATTTTGAAGATTTTATGCTGAGGTCACCACAGTAACCTTGATGATAACCACTAAGAGGGCTATCACCCATTTATAGGGCAAGAGAGAACAGCATTGGTGATAAGGAGCACTGGGATAGTCAAGAGGTGTGGTTTCCTCCTGGTAGTCATAACGTTGTGTAATGGTATATGCGTTGCCTACCCTTCCTCTACTCATACTACCTTTTCGCAAAAAGTCCATCCTTCGCTTACCAGAGTTGAATTAGAAGAGATTTACCAGTATTCCCTAGACCGGGGCGTTAAAAACGCATCGCTGCTCGCACTATTTCTTTTAAGGGAGAGTAAACGTTTCCTCGAGCGGAGGGAGACGGACAAAGCAGTCGAGTATGCCGAGTATGCCCAAAAGCTTGCCCCTGGTTATCCCCCGGTCTATACCCACCTGGGTAACGTGTATTGGGCACACAGTCGTCTCAGTGTGATGTCGGTCATCATCGGATGGATTAGATTGTTTAAGGCCACCTTGAACAGTTACTCCTTCGCTATCTTTATGCTCGCCAATAGTGTACTCTTTTTCCTGCTCTCCTTTCTCTTGACGAGTGCGGTATTTTCTTGCATTTCGATAGGCAGGTATTTTAAATTATTTCTCCACGATCTCTTCCACCTGTTTCCCCGCACGCTTCCGTTGGTATTCCTTACCCTGTGCGGGATGCTCATCATGGTTCTTCCTCTCTTCTTTCACCTGAGCATCTTTATCGTGTTCTTTTATTGGCTTATCCTACTCTTTATCTATCATTCTAAGCGAGAGCAACAGATAATCATTATACTTGCATTCTTTTTGCTCCTCTCTCCCTTTATGGTACAGTTCATTGCTCGCACGCTGGTAACCTCTTCTTCAGGAGTGTGGTATCACCTCTACCAGGTGAATGAAGAGATGGGGGAAGATGAGACAGAACAGAGGCTCGATGAATGGGTTGCTCGTAACCCTGATGACGTTGACGTCCTGTTTTCTCTCGCATTGCTTAAGAAGAGGGAGGGGGCGTATGAAGAGGCCAGAAAATACTATGAGAAGGTGATAGCAATTGCGCCTTCCCACTACCGGGCATGGTGCAACTTAGGTAATGTGTTAGTTGCCACCCAGCATGCTGATGCTGCCATCGAACACTATACTCGTTGCCTTGAGCTCAATCCTACCAGTGTAGAAGGTTACTACAACCTTAGTCGCACCTACCTTGTGCAGTACATGTTTAATGAGAGCACTAAGAACTTCAGTAAAGCAAAAGAGATAGATCCTGAACGGGTGGATTACTATTCACAAATCTACTCTCCCCATGTCAATCGGATGGTAATTGATGAAACTATTTCAGCCGGTGAATTCTGGGAAGCTACCTTTAAGCCCTCTGAAGAGAAACAACTATGCAGCGCCTATCTGTGGGATACCTTTTTCAAAGGGATTCCTTTTGGCTACAGGTATGGCGTGGTGTTGCTATTGTTACTGTGTGTGTGCTTACTGTTTATCAGTCACCATGAGTTAGGTCTCTCAGTGGGCTGTGAGTATTGTGGTGCGGCAGTGTGCCGAAGGTGCAGGAAAACAGTGTATGAAGATACTCTCTGCAGATTGTGTGTAGCCATTTTTAAAGGGAGAGGAGACTACAGTATCAGCACGAAGGAAAAGGAGAAAAAGGTCTTTCGGATTGAACGGTTTCAGAAACGGCACCTCAGTGTGGGAAAGATTTTATCTCTCCTCTTGCCGGGGGCAGGTCATCTATGGGCAGGCTATCCTTTGAGAGGAACAGCCGTCCTGTTCCTGTTCTTTTTCTTGCTGCTCAAGCTCATCTATTGGGATGGTTTTTTAATGAATCCCTGGCTGATGAGCAATGCCCGCTCCTACGGGGGTACTACCGTAGTGTGCTGCATAGTGATCTTACTCTACCTCTACTCTCTTCTCAATTTTATTGGTAGTTCGAGAGGCGTATCTCAATTTCTCTCGCTCATTAGAGTTACCAGGAAGGAGCTACAGGTTAAAAAGTAGAACCGGTACCTGAGGTAGTCAAAGGTTCAGAGTACATCTTCGGAGTGTAGGAGTGCCATGGCATTAGCAGGGAAAATAGTAGATTTTGGTGTTGCTGACATACTTCAGTTAATCAGCCAGCAGCAAAAAACGGGCATCCTCATTGTGGAGCGCGATAAGGAGAGCGCTGAGATTGTCTTCTGGAACGGGATGATACTTGCTGCACACTCGGGTACGCAGTCAGAAAGTGAAGCACTGAGTCACTATCTCCATAAGTGTAGTCTGGTGAGCGAACTTCAGTTGCAGGAGGCATTAGAGATTCAGGAAACACGTTTTAGACACCTTGGGGAGATTTTGGTGGAGTTGGGTGCCATGGAGAGGGAGGTACTTGACAAAGTACTTCACAATAAGATTTACGATATTTTTTCTGAAATATTCCAGTGGAGGGAAGGGAACTACGTATTCAATCCCAAAACGATTGATTTCAATGAAAAGATATTTTCACCACTGGGATTGGAACACATCCTGCTCGATGTGCTCCGCATGATAGACGAGTGGCCGGCGGTAGTAAAAAAGATACCTTCCATGACTATGATTTTCAAAAAGGTAGACCGTGCCACTCCTAAGGTAAAGGAGGGATTATCCTATGAACAGATGGTGGTGTACCAACTGGTAGATGGTTGCAACACCGTTCAGGATATTGTGGATAAATCATTGCTGGGTAAGTTTACTGCCTCAAAGTCGCTGATGGAACTCGCTCAGGCTGGCTCTATTGAGGTAGTGCTTGAGAAAAGGTCAGTAGCTACAGAAGGAAGTACAGGGGGGCAGCTCATAGCAGAACGTGTGCTCCTGATTGGCTCCTCAGCGCTTATAGTGTTTCTGGTGATAGTGCTCGTACTTTTTTCTCCACCTGATCCGAAGAGTATCTTCTCCCTCTTTTTCACTGACCCTCCCGCTTCCGTGCTCACCAGGTTAGACCAGAATCGTCTCCAGAAAATCAAAAACGCACTGCAGGTTTTTTTCTGGGAAAAGGGGAAATACCCCACTCTCTTACAGGAACTGGTAGAGACAAGGATTTTACGCAATGAAGAGATTGCCCGCTACCAGGGAACGCCATTCGAGTACCGATCCAGTAGTACTGCCTATGAGCTCAGATA
>CAYYOQ010000051.1:6582-7796 GCA_964473235.1 uncultured Thermodesulfobacteriota bacterium
AAGAAAAAACTTGATTTTAATTTTTTATCTGTTCTAGAATGACATCAAAAACCTTTTGCTGTCTTGAACAATGGTGAAGCGAAAAGAATTTTTGAGCGGAGAAATTATAGCCCCTCAGCCCCTTAGTAAACGCACTTCACTGGCTGACCTGATTGATAAAACCTTTCTCTCTTACAACGCAGGTCGCTTAAGAGAGGTATGCCAGGTTTTTACCTATAAGATGCTCAAGAGGGACGTCACCATTGGCGTGTCACTTTCGGGCGCCCTGACCCCTGCCGGGCTAGGGGGTGCGTGTGTGGTTCCCCTCATGGAGAAGGGTTATGTGGACTGGATAGTTTCTACGGGTGCTAACCTGTATCATGATATCCATTTCGCCTTAGGTCTTAGGCTGAGGAAGGGAACACATTGCGGTGATGACGTTGCGCTTAGAAAAGCCGGGGTGGTGCGCATCTATGATATTGTATTTGATTACCAAGTGCTCTTAAAGACAGATGCGTATGTGCGACGGGTGCTATCACATGAAGAGTTTCAACGAGACATGGGAACTGCAGAATTGCACCATTTGTTGGGCAAGTATTTACAGAAGGAGGAAGAGGCACGAGGTACCAGAGGCGGCAGTATTTTGGCTGCTGCGTACCGCCTGGGCATTCCCATTTTCTCTCCCTCTCCCGGCGACAGCTCCATAGGAATGAACAGTGCCGGGTTAGCGTTAGAAAATCATCGATTAAAAATTGATGTGAGTCTGGATGTCAATGAATCTGCTGCCATTGTCTATCATGCTAAGAAAAAAGGAGGAAAGAGTGGTGTAGTTATCTTGGGAGGTGGGTCACCTAAAAACTTCCTCTTACAGACAGAACCGCATATTCAAGAAATTCTGGGGCTCAGCGATAGCGGACACGATTATTTTATTCAGATTACCGATGCACGACCGGATACCGGTGGTCTTTCAGGGGCAACTCCCAGTGAAGCCATTAGCTGGGGAAAGATTAACCCTCAAGGGCTACCCAATACAGTGGTTGCGTATCTTGATGCTACCGTTGCCCTTCCTCTCATTACAGCCTACGCACTTGCCAGAGGTACCCCGCGCCCTCATAAGAGGCTCTACGAAAAGAGAGATACGCTGGTTCACGCGCTCAGGAGAGACTACCTCCGTACAAAGTAAGTGGTATGAATGGTAAAGAATAGCGGTATCCTTGAACTCCCGAACTCTCATA
>CAYYOQ010000051.1:7896-11470 GCA_964473235.1 uncultured Thermodesulfobacteriota bacterium
TGGGTCTCTGGTGTTGCCTATCATCAGTTGTCACTCATCGTGCTCAAGTCACCCCGTTCATTGAGGGGGAAGGAGTACAATCTTAAAAAAACATTTACCCATGAGGTTTCACATGTTATTTTAGGGGCAGCGTTTAGCAATGGTGAACATATTCCCCGGTGGCTTAATGAAGGGATAGCGATGTATATGTCACGGGAGTGGAATTTTAACAGGATATCTACTATGACCCATGCGGTACTCACCGACTCTCTTCTGCCCCTCTCTGAGATAACTTATACCTTCCCCCGGGGTGAGAAAGAGGGAGAGCTTGCCTATTGCCAAAGTTTTTATCTTGTCTCATTTTTAATATCTACCTATGGGAAGGAGCAATTTCACCGTTTTGTTCAAAGCCTGAGTCAGGAAAAAGTAGTAGAAGATGTAGTACTCAAGGTATACGGGATGAATCTCTCCCAGTTGGAGACTGAGTGGCACGACTACCTTAGGCTGAGATTTAGCTGGATTCCCCTTATCACCAGCGCGAGTAGCCTGTGGTTTTTAATCACCTTGATTTTTATTGTTGGTTATATTAAAAAGAGACGAAAGGCAGCTGTAACCGTGCAGCAGTGGAAGGAAGAAGAGGGGGAGTGAGGTGTAAAAAGTGAGTTCACTGGAAAGGCCCGATTTAGCATCCTACGCAGCCAAAAGTCATCTCTCCAGAGGAAGAAAGTATAGGGAGACCTTTAAAGATGAGCGACCCGCGTTTGAGCGGGATCGTGATCGGATTATCCACTCCTCTGCGTTCAGGAGGCTGGAGTACAAGACGCAGGTATTCGTCAACCATGAGGGGGATTACTACCGTACCCGACTTACCCACTCTCTGGAGGTTGCCCAGATTGCCAAGGGGATAGCGAGACGATTAAAACTGAATGAAGAATTAACTGAGTCGCTTGCCCTCGCTCACGATTTGGGGCATACCCCGTTTGGCCATGCGGGAGAAAAGGCGCTCAATCAGCTGATGGAATCGCGGGGCGGGTTTGAGCACAATCTTCAGAGCTTGCGGGTGGTGGAGGTGCTGGAGGACAGATATCCTGACTTTAAGGGGTTGAATTTAACCTGGGAAACGAGAGAAGGTATTGCCAAACATTCTACGTTCAGTGATACTCCAGGTTACGCCCACCTCGTTGAATATCAGCCTGATACTGTTCCCACCCTTGAGGCACAGATTATCAATCTTGCTGATGAAATTGCTTATAATAACCATGATATCGATGATGCACTGGAGGCAGGATTTTTCTCGCTGGAAGAGTTAAGGGGGGTGCCTCTCTGTGATGAAATGATGGAGGAGGTGGAAAGGAGATACCCGGGAATTCCAGAGTACAAAAAGAAGCACCAAATTATCACTACCCTCATCGGGTACCTTATCAATGATGTGGTGACGTCAGCTGAACAGCATATCAGAAGCAACAGGGTTGAAACGCTTGACGATGTGAGATCGGTCAACAGGATACTGGTTTCCTGCTCACCGGAGGTAGAGAAAAAGACCGTGGTACTCAAGGACTACCTCATGAAAAATGTGTATCAACACTACAAGGTGGAGAGGATGAGGGTAAAGGCGGAGCGCTGCGTCACGCTCCTTTTTGCCACCTACAGGGATAATCCCAGATTACTTCCTGGTAAATACTGTCTGAAAATTGAAGATGAACCCAAAGAGGTGGTGATATGTGATTATATTGCTGGTATGACGGATCGCTATGCCCTGGATGAGTATAAGAAACTCTTTGACCCTTATGAGAGAGTGTAAAGCAAATAGTGAATGGTAGAGTATAAATGGTCGTAATTTGAAATTGGACATTAGTAAGAACTACATCCGTAACGCGCGCCATTCCAAATTTCCAGTTATTATATTAAATAAATTGACACAAGGAGTGTCATTACGAGCGGAGCGAAGTAATCTCCTGAGATTGCTTCGTCGCTGAAGATCCTCGCAATGACAACTTTCTTTAGTCGTTTACTATAATCCTCAATGCTCCAATTCTCACATCCCGCATCTGCCCTCATGTTTCTTCATTGGTAGATGATAGTATGTATCCCCTTTCCCGCTAGAAACCCGATAAGCGCAGGAGGTAACTCAAGGTGGGTGAGGAGAATCTTTTTCTTCTCTCGGTCGAAAGAAATACTGGGAATGGTGATCCAGATGTTATTACCCTGCGGTGCGTTATGTGCTGCGATGGTGGTCAGCGGTGAGTGGTGCTTGATTCCCAGGAAATCAAGTACCTTTTTAATGGCAGTAGCAGCGTCATCTTGAGAGGTAAGTCTCAAGAGGGGGAACCCTTGCTTAACGATGAGATCAAGGGACTCAGGTGCGGTATCTTGAAAACAGATGAGGTGTTTCTTTCCCTCTTTGATGAAGGTTCGGTCGATGGTGATATCCAGGGTGGGGCTAGTGCTCTCCCTGCCGTAAACGGAAATGGGCATATCCTTTGAGTATTCCTGTCCTGCAAGCTCCAGGAGTGAATCGACAAACGCTGGTTTATCTGAAAGGGTAATCTTGGGAATCGCTGGCACCGAGGCCTCTTCTCCCTTGAACATTTCTTCTGGTGAACTTTCAGCTTTTTCACGTGTAAAGCGTTCAACCTCAATCAGGGTGACTCCCAGTGTTCCAAGGTGGTGTAGTATGGGTGGTGGTGTTTTTTGCTCTGGAAAGTTAACCAGGTTGATGACAAATGCTTTCTGCAGGGAGCTCTCAGGGTATATAATCCACTCGGCTTCTATTTTAAATAGTACCTCCTGACCTCTCACCAATGGCTCACCCTGCTTTACTAGCTTGAAAAATCCCATTTCCTGGAAAAGCAGATCAAGGATAGATTCCGAATCTTGATCAGGGGAGAGTATTTTATACTTACTCCATTGGGCGTTAATAACCTTTTTGAGGTCCGGGGAGAGCTGGTTTTTGGTGTCGATAATGACTATGGTATTATTTTTCAGCTGGAGCTTGGGGTAGAGTGAGGTATCGAGTAAGAGCTGAGTTCCTTCAAGAGCTGGGAAGGTGTGAAATCCTTCCTGCTGAAGGGTGGCACCGCATTCGGTTACCAGTGGTGCGAGACTTTCTTTCAAAAGCTTAATAAGATCTACTTCCTGTGGGAGAGGCCTTTTTTCAAACGCGGGTGCTGGCGGTGGAGTCGTTTCCTGCACGGGGATAGAAGTGGTAGCAGTGATACTCACCACTTTACTATCTTTGATGAGGACTTTATACTTTTTGTTTTTGGAGGGAAGAGTGAGTGGGATGAGAATGGTTTGGTGATCGGGGAGTGAGTTGAGGTTTTTAAGCTCAGGGTTAAGCTCTTTTATGAGATTGAGGTACTCGTTGAAGATGAGGTTATCGGGGACCTTGTAGGTAGTTCGTAACACGTCGATGAGGTGTTCCCCAGGCGTAAGGGTATGTTTTACTACAGGGAGTTCAACTGCCTGCTCTGCTTCTGCGGGGATCGGGGTGAAGAGAGGAGTGAGAAATAAAAGATAGAACAGCACTATTGTGGGGTAGTTTCTGAGTTTCATACTCTATACCTCTTGAAGTTTATAAACTTTAAAATCCAAA
>CAYYOQ010000052.1:0-11228 GCA_964473235.1 uncultured Thermodesulfobacteriota bacterium
TCAAGAGGGGTGAGTAATCCTGAACACTACCAGTCTATAAAAGAGGTGTATGAGAGGTTTGGAATCATTATTGAGCCGCACGGTGCGGTTGGATGGAAAGTGCTCGATACCTACCTAGAAAAAAAACACGACCGGCCTGCCGTTATCTATGAAACTGCTGATCCGGGCAAATTTCCCGATGATATTGAGGAGGCGATCGGCATAGCTCCTGAAGTGCCTGAGAGGATTGCACAACAGGCAACGCAGTGTGAAAGGATTTACCGCATAGATGATCCTCCTGACAGGAATAGAGACGGTTCCATGATTCTCAGTGATGTGCAGTACCAGAGAGCAAAGGAGGCAATGAGGGAGATTTTTAAAAAGTAAATATGATAGTGTACTCTGAGATATGAGATGTGAGACATGAGATGTGGGATGTGAGATTATAGATTGAGGAATTTAGGGATTAAGGGATTGCGGGTTGCGGGTGGAATTGGCGTACACGCTTGCACGCAAGAAAGCTGTGATGAGCAATGAGTGAAAGACAGAAGATGCGAGATCCAAAAAATCTGTTAAGCGATTTGATCAATAAGGCACGGGCTTTTGTGTTTGATATGGATGGGGTGCTTGTTGATTCTGAAAAGCATCACTTCCTTGCTCACCAGAAGGCATTGGGTGAATATGGGATAGCAATTGATAAGTCTTTTTACATTACACATGGTGTATCCACAGACCCTGCTCTCTTTTATGTGAAGGCGTTTAATCAGAAAAAGTTATCGTTAGAAGGTGCTGAAAGTATTGTGATAAGGAAGAGACAGCTCTATAGGGAGCTTCAAAAGGAGGAAGGGATGGTAGCAATCAAGCCGGCAGTTGCTTTGGTGAAGGCCTTGGATAAGAAGAAGATACCACTGGCAGTTGCCTCAGCAGTGCCTCAGGAAGAGGTTAAAAGAATTATAAAAGAGCTTAAGGTTGAACGGTGCTTTTCTGTAATCGTAGCGGGTGATGATGTTCCTTTAAGAAATAAACCTTTTCCTGATATTTACCTACAAGTGGCTGAGAGGTTGGGAGTTCCACCAGCTTACTGCATTGCAATCGAGGATTCAGGCAACGGAGCACACGCTGCACTCGGAGCAGGTATGAGTTGTGTGGTGGTACCAAATGACTATACTAGATCACATGATTTTGGCGGGGCATTTGTGTTTCAAACGTTTACAGAAGTAGAGAAAATTATCATTACGAATTATGAATTAAGTAGGGGGTAATAACTGTTGTATACCTTCATCCTGAAGGGAGCAGGTTAGAGTCAAGAAGGAGGTGCGTTGGTGTTGACAATAAGACCTTTATAGGTGAGTTGATCGAGTTCTATCCCTCGTTCTTTGACCCTTCCCATCGCGGTAATTTCACCCCCCTCGCGCTTTGCCCAGCGCGCAAGATAGACTGCATCGGGAGGTATGAAATGTTTATACTTATCCTCATAACCTCGAATTCTTTTTCCATCCTTCTCAAGGATTAAAAACCATGCGGGAGAGTCCTTTTCTTCAAAATAGATCACCGGAGCAGTCACCTCAACGCTTACATTTTTAAACACCTCGTATTGTTCTAGAATCTCATTAAGTTCAGCCTTAATCAGAATATGCTTTCCTTGGTAAGATGCTTGATTATTGAGGTAGGTATCTACATCTATTCTCACCAGACGCGTACAACCCAGTAAAGCGGTTAGTAGTAATAAGGTTATCAGAAGGTCTTTTTTCACTTTTTTTCCTCCCTCACTATAAGAACATATTTTTAAAAATAGTTCAAATCGCCTCCTTTGCAATTTCAGAGATTTGTGTTATATATTCGCAGCTTTATTTACTCTTTTTTTAATGAAGGAGGAGTTCAATGGATGGAGCACATGTTAACACTCAAAACTTGCTCACAAGAGATGACTGCGTTCTAGTGATCATTGATATTCAGGAGAAATTGATGCCGGTGATAGATGAGAGAGAAAAGGTAGTGGACAATGTGGTGAGACTGCTCAAATTTGCTCAGATTATAAAACTTCCGGTTATTGTTACCGAGCAGGATAAACTCGGTGCTACGCTCCCTGAGGTCAAGAAAGAAATCCCCGGTAGTATTCCCATTACCAAAATAACTTTTGATAGCTTTCTCTGTGATGAGTTTGTAAAACAACTGGCGCAGATAAAAAAGAAGACCCTTATTCTCACCGGTGTTGAAACCCATGTCTGTGTGGCGCAAACCGCCATCCATGCCTTGCCTCATTTTAAAGTTCACGTTATAAGAGATGCGGTGTCCTCACGCACCGCTCACAACTGGCGGGTGGGAATAGAGCGAATGAGGCAGCATGGTGCTGTTATTTCCTCTACCGAGATGGTGATCTTTGAGTTGCTCGAGCGCGCGGGAACTGATGAGTTTAGAGCTACCCTTAAGCTGGTGAAGTGAGCTTTAGTAGTGCTCATGAGGTGCCCAAGGGAGAGGTTTTACATCTTTTGAATTCCTCATACCCACCACTAGTGTAACCTTCCTTTGATCTCATTTCTCTCTTTACAATCACCATAGAAATTGGTAATTAAGTTAAGTCTTCTATAACACTATGAGGAGAAGGCTATGAGACAGAAATTTTTTAGTTTCATGCTAGTGGCAATGATCTTTCTTCTGGGCACGATGGTAGAGGCCGAAGATGAGTTAATGACAAAAGCCCGGGGTTTCTTCAAACCGATTCCCGATGCGCCACCTTCATTGGAGGGAAATCCTGCCTTACCGGCAAAGCTGGAGCTGGGTAAGATGCTCTATTTTGAACCTCGTCTCTCAGCCAGTGGTGTAATCAGCTGCAATACCTGCCACAACCTTGGAACAGGAGGAGTTGACTTACAGGAAACATCAATCGGTCATGGGTGGCAAAAGGGGGCAAGAAATGCACCTACGGTATTTAATGCCGTCTTTAGTATCGCCCAGTTCTGGGATGGGAGAATGCCGGATCTCAAAGAGCAGGCCAAGGGACCAGCACAGGCATCGATTGAAATGAACAATACACCGGAGAGGCTTATTAAGACACTGAAGAGCATGCCTGAGTATGTGGAGTTATTTGCAATGGCTTTCCCTAAAGAGAATGACCCGGTAACCTTCGATAATGCTGCACGGGCGATTGAAGTGTTTGAAGCTACCCTCCTTACCCCTGATTCACGTTTTGACAGGTATCTGAAGGGAGACAAGGATTCTCTGATGGAGGATGAAAAAGAGGGTTTAAATCTTTTTATGGGAAAGGGGTGTTCCCCCTGTCACGGTGGGATTAACCTGGGGGGTGCAGGATACTTTCCCTTTGGGGTGATTGAGAAACCCAAAGTAGAGATCACTGCAAATGATATAGGGAGGTTCAAAGTAACCGGAGTGAAGTCAGATGAATATGTGTTTAAATCTCCCTCACTCAGGAATATTGCACTTACCCCGCCCTACTTCCACTCCGGAAGAGTGTGGGGCTTAAGGGACGCGGTGGCGATTATGGGTTCTGCACAACTGGGAATTTCATTGGATAAAAAAGAGATAGACAAGATAGTAGCATTTCTAAAGACTACCACGGGAACTCAGCCAAGGGTTGAGTATCCTGTTCTACCGCCTACCACTGAAAGTACACCCAGACCAAAACTGGATTGAATGAAGGGAGGAAAATAGGGTGGAGGTCAGGGGACAGTATACACGTTTCCCTTCTCTGAAACCCCTTCAGTACACTATAACCCCTATTATCAAGAATAGTATCAGAGAGAGGGTACCTGCTAGCAGGGCATAGGGAAGCTGGGTGCGTACGTGGTCAATGTGATCGCAGGCTGAAGCCATGGAGGAGATGATGGTGGTATCTGAGATGGGGGAACAGTGGTCACCAAATACCCCCCCTCCCAAAAGCGCTCCGATAACGGGTGGAAGAGGCATGTCCATCGCGGTAGCAAGGGGAATGGCGATGGGAAACATAATTCCCCAGGTTCCCCAGGATGTTCCTGTTGCGAATGAAATAAAACAGGAAATGGCAAAGACGACGGCAGGAAGCAGTTCTGGCTTCAGAAACCCTTTGGTTACTCCGGCAATGTAGATGCCGGTCTTGAGGTCCCTGCAGATGGTACCGATAGCAAATGCCATCATCATGAGCAGCCCCAGCCCGATGAGCCCACCACTGCCTTTCAGGAACAATTCCGTAATCTCCGCTAGATGCATAATACGCTGACACCTGTAAAGAATAGCGGAACCTATAATCGCTGTGCACACTGCCCAGAGCACTGCGGTAGAACCAGATCCCTTGGTGATGTTACCATCCCCGGTGATAACGAGCCCTGCCACGATCATAATGATCATAACGCCAATGGGTAGAAGCATATTAATGGCACGGAATGGTGTAGTGGGCTTTGGTGTGAGGTTGGTAATCTCTTCAGCCATCATCAGTTGTGCACCATCCCTGAATACCTTTCCGGTACGTTGTGCGCGCTGCTCAGCCTTCCGCATGGGACCGATATCGAACTGAAAGAGGATCACCAGGAAGAGAAGGATCACCGCAGCCAGCGCGTAGAAATCAAGAAAGAGGGAAGAGATGAAAAGCCCGATAGTGTTGCTCAACCCCTCTTTGTCAAGGAGGGTTACTACATAAGCTCCCCAGGCGTTAAGCGGGATGAGCGCACAGATGGGGGCAGAGGTGGTATCACAGATGTAGGCGAGCTTCTCACGGGAAATTCTGTACTTGTCGGTGAGCGGCCGGGATACAGTGCCGGTAACCAGGCAGGTGATGCTTGACTCTATAAAGATCAGTACGCCGATGGTGAAGGCGAGTAGTTCCACACTCCTTTTGCTGCGAACCAACCCTTTTTCAGTCATCAGCGTATTAAACCCCCCAATGCCACCAGAGCGCTGGAGCAGGGCAATCATTGCACCGACTAACACTGAGAAGGCGATAACCCTAGTGTTTCCCGGGTCCTTGAACACTCCCACACAAGTCTCCAGGGCATCAGCAACACCCTTGAGGGGATTTCCGTTTGCCAGGATGGTGGTGCCGATGGCAATGCCTGCAAAGAGGGAGAGGTAGACCTGACGGGTGAGAATAGCGAGAGTGATGGCAAGCAGTGGGGGAATGAGTGAGAGAAAAGGGTAGGATTCAATTAACAAGATGTGTTCCTTTCATTGTGTGATTCTCACTTTTGTTCCAGGATTGAGATAGTGATAGAGCTTTTTTGCATCCGTGGGATAGAGGGTGATGCAGCCAAGCGTCCCCCGATAGTTTTTATGCCCCACCTTTTCAAGGTTTAGAGATGCGTGTATCTCGATGCAGCTTCCAGTTTTTCCCTGGGCTCTCTCTTCTGCCGTAGGGTAATCGAGCGCCATCACATACACGTTCTCTCCTCCATAGGCGTCAGTCCAGAGTTTTTCGTCCTGGGCAATTTTTAGTTCCTCGGTAGTAATAGGCCTGTCACTTGTATCACCTGACACTTTTCGCGTTCCATCAGGAAGTACCTTGACCCGTATATCAGTGAGCTCACCAAAGTAGAGTTCTGTATCTAATACTGCATAGGTTTTGCTCTCAACCACAAAGCTTGAGACACCACCGGGATTTTCTTTGGGAGGACCATTCCTGCTCACCATCCATTTTATATTGTAATCGCCTGAGGGAGTTTTACGATCTCCCTCCTTGGTTTTACCCACACCTCCTTCGCCCAGTGCAACGTCGAATACAAGTTTTATCGCAGTATGTTCTATTAGGTAAAGTTTTTTTTCAGAACCCTTTCCCAGTACGCAGAAACCGTTCTTGTCGCGGGGAAGATTTTCAGCTTCCTGTAGCAGAGCGTTAATTTTAGAGAGAGGAAGTAGGATTTCAACTATCCGGTAGCGACGCTTCGCTTCCTTGAGTGGGAAGGCGTTAAAGTGCCACCACTCCTCAGGGATACCATTGAAGCCTGCCTTCTCCATGGTTTTACGCAAGAGCTTTCTGTTATCAACCTGCTGCTGGGTGAGTTTCCCTTCTTTGAGGAATCGCTTTTCATAGTGAGGTTGGGCACGTTCTCCAAAATAATCAAAGGGGGTTCCCATATCTAAAAGATTACCCTGCTCGTCCACAATGCTCACATCCACCGCTGCGCCGAAGTTGTGGATGGACCCCTGCTCAGGGTCGGCTACATATTCTTGCTGGGGAGTTCCTTTCACCAGACGCCACATTTTATACTGCAGATCCCGAGGTCTCAAGCCATCGTACACGATCAGCCTGAACCCCCTCCTTTTTTTCTCCAGGTGCACTTGAGCGTTAGCCAGTTTTTCTGCTACCTCTCTCCTTAAGTAGCAGGTTTCGAGGTCTCCATACACATCTTCGTGGAGAAAATTATCGGTGGTAGAATATACTAAATGAATGAGGATATGGTTATTGATCTGGGTAACATCTATGAGATCCTCATTTTCTACAATGGAATACTCTAAAGGCTGTTCTGCGAGGGCCGGGGCACTTCCTATGCTCACCACATGCAGGCTGATACCTACCAGCGTGACTTTAAAAAGGGCTCTCATTCTCTTAGGTTTATAATCGTGCATCGGTAGCCCTCTAGAGAAAATGGGTGGAGAAGATTTTTTGTGGGGCAGACATCCACATAACTACATAATTCAAGAGCTGCTTGTCAATATAAAATCTGAGCAAGGTATTCTCCCGCGATACATTGCGGGAGGTTGAATTATTTGTTATTATTATAGTAATAATTTTCGTTGGGTAATAAACAATAATTGATGGGAGGAGGGAACAGCCATGATTGGAAAGAGAATGCTCAAGGCGATGAATGAGCAGATTAAAAACGAACTTGAATCATACTACCTCTACCTCTCCATGGTAGCCTATTTCCACTCGCACAATCTCGATGGTATGGCGCACTGGATGCGCTGCCAGGCGCATGAGGAGATGATTCATGCGATGAAGTTTTTCGACCATATTATCGACCGCGGGGGAACAGTAGCACTATTAGACCTAAAGCAGCTCAAAACCATATGGAACTCACCCCTTGAAGCCTGGCAGGACGCCTATGAACATGAGAAGTTTATCACGGGTAAAATCCATGAGCTCATAAAGATTGCCCGGGAGGAGAATGACTATAACGCGGAGCCCCTGCTTGCCTGGTTTTCCAATGAGCAGATTGAAGAGGAAGCAAGTACTGACAAGATTGCCAGGCAGCTTGAGATGATAGGTGATAATAAGCAGGGTATTTTCCTGTGCGACCGGGAACTTGTCGCAAGAGTGTTCACTCCTGGCTCGCCCCTTGACCCCGTTGCCTATAAACAGGCAACCTAATTGCTGTATTCAGTATCCTCAAAAAGTAAAAACCTCTCGCGATTTATGCTGAGGGGTTTTTTTGACTCTGAAATCTCGTAAGAGTGTTTTTTATAATACTTTTAGCGCTACTTCATCTTATTCCTTCTTCAATTGTATCGCAAGGCCCACGGTTCCTTTCATCTTCTTTGGCTTTTGCTCTGGTGTACCGAATCCCTTAATCCAGGTGATTTTCCAGTGTTCATCTCCGGTGAGAAAGGCAAGATCCTTACAGACCTGATCCACGCAGATGCCCATCCCCTCCAAGGAAGGAATCTTGAGATGTGGAGATCTGCACTTCCCCTCACCCTCGCAAGGCTCCGGGTAGCAGGCAAAGCAGGGACCACCACCAAATTTCTGGACTACTGTTCCTTTGCCCAGCAGGGAATTAATTTCATCAGTGAGTCCGTTGACAAGTTTGAAGAGTTCACTGGGATCACCGGTACCAAACATGATGGTAGGCTTACTTTGATACACCAGAAAGATGTCAGTTCTTTCTAGAAGGGCGTGCACCTTTTCAGCGTTGAGGTTAAAAGGGGGACAACAGGAGAAGTTACCAACTCCCGCACAACGGCTAAAACTGCCCTCTCCTGAACCATAGTAAGTCCAGAAGGGGAGGTAGCACATGTCCTGAATCCGACTATCCACCACAATTATTTCGGATGGGAGAATTCCCATGCGCGCAATCTTTTTAGCCCAGGAGATATCGTAGCGGTGAATGTGTTCAAGAGAGAAAATCTCTTTTAACTTTGGAAAATCTTCTAGTAGTTGAAGCCGTTCTTGATAGCGCTTCTTTTTATCCTCTTGGCTATACTTTTTCCCGGTGGCGCTATCTCTCACGATGGACTGGGCGATGTTTTCTATGGAGTAGTTAGATAGGTATCGTTTCTTTGCCATTATTTTCCTCCTGGAATTTCACCTTTCAATGGGTGAGATACTCTACAGAAAAAAAGTGA
The DNA here is from genome assembly GCA_964473235.1 of uncultured Thermodesulfobacteriota bacterium. Taxonomy (GTDB): domain Bacteria; phylum Desulfobacterota; class WTBG01; order WTBG01; family WTBG01; genus CAYYOQ01. Next base: position 8,251 of record CAYYOQ010000052.1, read on the forward strand.
TAAAATCAACAGATTAAAGTTGATCACTGATTGAAGATTTTTTAAAGTTGTGTTAAAAGTTATGAGAGAGGTATTAATGCTACCAGCTTTATGGAGACTATTGTGAAAGCACATGCAGTGTTTTTTAAAAATCTTTTTATTCTGCTTTACCTTACCCCCCTGGCCTTAAGTGTAACGTTTCTTGTTGGTGTACCACCTTGCCTTGAAATAGGGAAATCATATGCAGCTCCACTTGATTTTTCGCTTAAGACTATAGAGGGAGAAGAGGTTTGTCTTAAAGATTACCGGGGCAAGAAAATGGTTCACCTCCTGCTCTGGGCAGCGTGGTGCCCGCACTGTCTTATTGAGATACCAAAATTGAACAAACTTTACCAGGCGATAGGAGATAGACCTTACGAGATTCTGGTAATCGATGTTGCCCCAAGTGATTCCCTCAAGAGGATCAAAAAGATTCAGGAGCAATACCGGATTCCCTGTAAAGTTATTTTTGATAAAGAGGGAAAGGTGGTAAAGAGCTGCGGTGTGGTGGGTGTACCTCTGCACATTGTGATTGATAAGGAAGGTGTTGAGAAGAATCGTTTTAACGAACTGCCTGATGATCCGATAACCTATTTCAATCTAATATTCCCTCGCTAGGAGGCTGTTGAAAAACGTCCATCTGCTGTGTTGCACTCATCCTTCGTCATTGCAGCGTACTGCACAAGTACGCCTCATTCCTCAGGATTTCGTGCGCCTTGCATCTGAACATTTTTCAACAGCCTCCATACAAGTGGGTATTCCGACAGGCTCCTAGAAACGTTTTCCATCCTCTGCCGCCGTGGAAATTTTCTTGTAACGGATCCGAAAAGAGTAGCAGTGAGCGTTATCACTAGCTCAGTTCTGGAAGGGTTTTTTTGTCTTACGGTATCTTTTGAGGTATTCTGCCGACTTCCAGGTGCCATCGCTCTTGACACGTTTTCTAAGATTTGCAACCGTTTGGTTGATGTTACTTCTCAAGAGGTTTCTCACCACGCCATCGGGGAGCAAAGGACCTGCGTCTACGTAGCTTACATAGGTTACTAGACTGCCTTTGCTGTTAGGTTCATTTTCAATGAGCCAATATCCGGTCATCGATCGGGGAATACCTTCAAGCATACTCCAGGAAATACAGTGGGTGGCATCATTACATACACGCTTCAGAGTGAGCTTTGAGTTGATGAAACCTACCACGCCTGAGAAACACCCAATTTGATAATTGGGACCGGATTCAAGGATGCATACCTCTCTGCTGTCTGGCATAAATTCAGGAAAGCGTGTAGAATCACAAAGCGTTTGATAAATTACATCAGTTTCAGCTTCCACCTGAAAGTAAGCCCTTATCCCAGGCGTACCATCTGGCGAGGTTTCATTATGTATCTGTGGTTTTTCATAAACGGAGGGAAACTTGGAAGCGGCATCTGCCTCATTACCCCATGCGGGACTTAGATTAAGCATCATACACGCGAGGAAAAGGATTACCCGTCCCCTAAAAGGCAGGGTGGTGCTTGTAATACAGCTGAATACATACTTAACGGCACTCATATCTATTTCTATATTTTCATGGTGTGTAAAACTTTCAAAAAGAAATAAACTATCATCTTTTAAAGCGATTGGCAATAGGTAAACAGAACAAAGTGAGAATACCCGATATGATAAAAGGATACTGATAACCAAAGAGATCGCCCACAGGCCCAAAGATGAGGGAGCCTACCAATCTGCCCGCAACGGTAACCGTCAACACTACTCCTGAGGTCCCACCGATTCTCTCAGAGGGGAAATACCGGTGTATCCCTATGACTAAAAACATCTCAAATGCTGCGTCGCCGAATTCATGAACAAGCCTGAAGAGATAGGAGAGAGGGATGAAAGGGTAGGTAAATAGAATATGACCCAGCCCTGAGAGGATAAGACCGGGATAGATGATTTTCCTGAAAGGAGTGGTTTCGGTTATGTTTCTGCCTACGTAGAAGATAAAGTAGCCAAAGATTAACCACACCGTTCCGATGTACCAGGCAAGCGCCTGCTGAGAGAGCCCAAAATTTTCTTTTAGCAGTAGTGAGTAGGAAGTACCTTCGGCACCCCAGTGCAGGGTAAATATGAAGATGAGTGTGATGAAACGAAAAATTTCTTTTCCCCACAGGTCACCACGGTAGTGTTCTATAGAATACCTAAATGTTCCAATCTTCTTGATAAAGATTGTCCCCACGATGGTCACAAAAAAGGAGAGCGCTAAGAGTAAGAAGACTTTAGTGAAAGCTACCTTTGCGAGCAACAAGCCACCGAGGAGTGCCCCCAACCCTGCAGCGATGGTTTTAGTTGCGTTAAAAATGCCCAATCGTGTACCGGCATCCTTTTTCTCTATTACCTTCAGTGCAAAACTGGTGAGCGAAATATCAATGATGTTGTTTCCTAGTCCACCCATAAAAAAGAGCGCGAGGGTGAGCCAAAAGTTTTTGGTTGTGCTTAAGCCGAGGAGGTAGGCGGTGAGGAAGCAGAAGCTTACCGCCGAGAGGTATTTTATAGGGTATCTATCACTAAAAAGACCGGAGAGAGAGGAAGACACCAGAGAGGTGAAAGCAAACACCGAGAGAAGGATGCCAATCTTAAGACCTGAAAAACCAATGCTGGTGAAATAAATAGGTAGAAAAAAAAGGAAGGAGCATACTAAAAAATTCTTTATAGAGAGTAGTAGAGTAGGAAGCAGTAAGGAGTTGTTGTTATGCATGGTAGTAAAGGTATTAGTAAAACATCACTCATCGAAACCCCTTCTCCCCTACCATAGTATATTTAAAACTTCAACAGAAGAATTTCTCCAGGGTTTACCTGCACAGGAAAGGATAGGAGCATAAAAAATCAAAATGGAAGTGGCTCACTTCATAGGTGAAAAGCTGCCTGATAAAGATTGAGCAAACCCGATGATTTTTCTCCAATAAAATATGTGATTATGCTAGAATAGGCTT
>CAYYOQ010000053.1:0-1793 GCA_964473235.1 uncultured Thermodesulfobacteriota bacterium
TTTAAGCTTATAGTATCATATATTTATATTAAAATCAAGTTCATTTTACATGCTTGGCTAGTGAGATGAGGCTATAAAAAATGTGTTGACAATCTTTCCTCCATCATATAATTCTATTTCAAATTTATCTGCTACATAGAATAGGCGCAAGGGAAGATGGTGCAATTCCATCACTGCCCCGCAGCTGTGAGTGGGGACGAAATCTCCATGGAAACCACTGTCCACAAAGACGTGGACGGGAAGGGAGGAGAAAGTAGGAAGATCCACGAGTCAGAAAACCTTGCCAGCGGCCTGAAGACCTTCCGGGGGGAGGGTGGCTGGTTGAAAGGTTTTTTATAACCCCATCTCCCTACAAAGGAGCATGGGGTTATTAGTATGCGCTTAAAAGTATCATTCGCGCGGAGAAAAGACCCCAATGGATATTATTTCACCTCTTTTAGTCCTGGGTATTAACTATCAAAAAGCACCTGTTGCCGTCAGAGAAAAGATTTCGTTTCCTCACTCAAGATTGAGAGAAGCGCTCCACCACCTTCTCTGCTTTGAGGCAATTAAGGGGGGCGTTATTCTCTCGACCTGCAATAGATCGGAAATTTACGTGAGTGCTCATGCACCACTTTTTGCTGTTGCGCAGGTGAAACAGTTCCTTACAGATTTTCATAAGGTTGATCTGGAGGGTTTTTCACCCTTCATCTATTGCTTTAGCAATAGGGGTGTGGTTGAGCATCTGTGGAGGGTATCTTCAGGGCTTGAGTCCCAGGTGATAGGTGAGAATGAAATTTTAGGACAAGTAAAACGCGCTTTTGGTGAGGCGAAAGCGGCGAATGCTACTGATGATGCATTGGAATCGCTCTTTGAAAAGGCTATTGCCATCGGAAAAAAGGTAAGGAAGGAGACTGCCATAAGTCAGGGAAGTATCTCCCTGGGCAGTATGGCAATTAAATTGGCTGAAAAGAGGTTTCACCTTAAAAATAAAACCATTCTCCTAGTGGGTGTGAATAAAATTAATGAACACATTGCGCGCTACCTCTATGAGCGAAATATCCACACCGTGATTGTTGCCAATCGTACCTATGAAAAGGCGCTGGTGATCGCTCACTATCTTGGTGGTAAGGCAATGCATTTTGATCAGTTCAAAAGAGAGCTTCACCAGGTTGATATCATCATCAGTTCCACGGCTGCACCACACCTCATCTTAAAGAGAGAAGAGGTGGAAGTGTCTCTCAATAAGCACACGGGTACACTTTTGATTATCGATCTCGCGGTTCCCCGGGATGTTGATCCAGAGATCAGGAATTTGGCTGGGGTTACCCTCTACGATCTGGATGACTTTAACCAGGTAATCAAGGAAAATATTGATAAAAAGAGAGAAGAAGCTCTGAAAGCAGAGGGCTTGATCCATCACGCATTGCAAAAGGTGCACTTCCTGAGTGAACCACTTACCAGTGCTTACCATTTACATGAGTCAACGCTTTAACCTTAAGAAATCAAGATCTCTCTACCAGAAATCCCTCGGGTGCCTTCCCGGTGGAGTAAACAGCCCGGTGAGGGCCTTCAAGGCAGTGGGAGGGAGTCCGGTGTTTATTGCTAAGGCAAAGGGTGCGTACCTCTATGACGTTGATGGTAACCGGTATCTCGACTATGTAGGTTCTTGGGGGCCTGCCCTTCTGGGTCATGCACATCCTCAGGTAGTACAAAGGGTGCAAGCGGCAGCGGTCAAAGGTTTAAGCTTTGGTGCTGCTACTGAATTAGAACTGATCCTTGCCCGGATTATTAAGAGCGCTTTCCCTTCTGTA
>CAYYOQ010000053.1:1893-11228 GCA_964473235.1 uncultured Thermodesulfobacteriota bacterium
ACCTGGTTTTCTCGAAACCCTCCGAGAGGTAACTCACCGCTACCAAACGCTTTTAATCTTTGATGAGGTGATCACCGGGTTTAGGGTTTGTTTTGGGGGAGCCCAGCACCTCTTTCAGGTTACCCCTGATCTCACCTGCCTGGGTAAGATTATCGGGGGTGGGCTACCCGTAGGTGCCTATGGAGGAAGGTCTGATATTATGGAACTGGTTGCTCCCCAGGGCCCGGTATATCAGGCAGGCACCCTTTCAGGAAATCCACTGGCAACCACGGCGGGGATTGAGACACTCACTATTCTCTCACGGTCAAAGAAGTTGTATGAACAGCTTGAAATCATTACCAGGACGCTCTGTGAAGGAATAAGAGAACTCTCGGTAACCCACCACATACCAGTGGATGTTGCTCACGTTGGTTCCATGTTTACCCTCTTCTTTTCAGGAAAGAAAGTGACCAACTATCAGGATGCAGGAGGGTGTGATCTTCACAGGTTTGCCCGCTATTTCCGGCTTATGTTAAAAGAGGGGATCTATCTACCACCCTCTCAGTTTGAAACCAATTTTATTTCAGGGGCCCATACTAAAAAAGATATTATTAAAACTTTAGAAGCGGTGGAAAAGACATTTACCCTTTTGAAAAAGTTGTAGGGTGAATCCATGCCTTTATTTTATCCCATTCATATAAACATTAAAGGAAGGAAGTGCCTGGTAGTCGGTGGGGGGAAAACTGCGGAGAGGAAGGTGAACAGGCTGGTGCGGTATGGAGGAAAGGTAGTGGTGGTGAGTCCGGTGGTTACCTCTTCCATTGAAAATCTCTCCTGTAAAAAAAGGGTGGTATGGTATAAGAGAGGATATAGAAGTACGGATCTCCTTCAGGCATTCTTGGTTTTTTGTGCTACTAATAACCAGAAGCTTAATAAGAAGATCAGCAGGGAGGCAAAAAGAAAGGGGATCTTGGTCAATGTGGTTGATTCGCTTAGTGAGTGCAGTTTCATTTCCCCTGCCTTAGTAGAAAGAGGGTGCCTTACTATAAGCATTTCTACAGAAGGCTTGGCACCATTGCTTTCAAGGAAAATAAGAAAAGAGCTAGGGATCTCCTATGGGCAGGAGTATCGACACTACACAAAACTCATCGCTCAAGCGAGGAATGCCATCGTAAGGGATAAGGGGATAAGTGCACGCGAAAAGAGAAAAAGGTTGGAGTGCCTCTTATCCATGAATCTCATTTCCCGCCTCAAAAGTGGGGAAAGAGTAACACCGCAGAAAGTACTTAAAGCACTGGAGCGCTCAGAGATATGTTAAAGCTTAGAGTAGGAACGAGGAAAAGTCCCCTTGCCCTGGTTCAGGCCCATTGGGTGAAGGAGCAATTGTTGCACCACTATGGTGACTGTCAGATTGAAATTGTTCTCATAGAGACCGCAGGAGATCGGATGAGGAATGTTCCTCTCTCGAAGATAGGAGGAAAAGGGCTGTTTATTAAAGAGATTGAGAGAGCCCTCCTCCGGGGAGAGATTGAGTGTGCGGTTCATAGCATGAAAGACCTGCCTATGGAGCTTCCCTCAGAATTGCTAGTTGCCGCAATTACTAAGCGGGAAGATCCCTTTGATGTCTTTATTTCAAAAAACCGCTTGTCTCTCGAAAAACTTCTACCTCACTCAACCGTTGCCACGGGGAGTTTAAGGCGCAGGGTCCAGCTTTTGCACTATCGAAGCGACCTCATCATCAAGGACATCAGAGGTAATGTGGATACCCGTATTAAAAAATTGCATGGCGGTTTTGCAGATGGGCTGGTACTCGCAGCTGCTGCACTTAAGCGCCTACAAAGGAAGAATGAGCGTGTCCACTATCTCCATCCTGATGTCTGTTTACCGGCTGCGGGACAAGGTGCATTGGGGGTGGAGATAAGGGCGGAGGCGATATCGCTCAGAAAGAAACTTGCGGTATTGAATGATGGTGAGTCCCATGCAACAGTTACCGCGGAGAGAAGTTGTTTACGTCATCTGGGGGTAAGCTGTCACATTCCTGCCAGCGCCTATGGCGAAGTGAGCGGTAATGATATTTTGCTTAAAGGTTTTGTGGCTTCGCTCGATGGAAAGGAAGTAGTTAAGAAGAAGATGCTTGGTCCGCGGGATAATGCTGAGATTTTAGGTGAGTTCTTAGCCAAGAAGATTCTCGATGGCGGGGGTAGAGAACTGCTTACCTGTTTTACGGAAGCACGATGAAGAAACTTTCAGGGAAAGTCTACCTGGTAGGGGCTGGCCCAGGTGACCCCGGGCTGATCACCGTGAAGGGGCGTACGCTCCTTAAAATGGCTGACGTAGTTATCTATGACCATCTGGTAAATCCGTATCTCCTTGATTGCGCGAGGCGAGGTGCTAAAAGAATCGATGTGGGGAAAGAGTGTGGAAAAAAGACCTTGAAGCAAATGGAGATTAATAAACTTCTCATAAGAGAGGCCCGTAAAGGTAGGTGGGTGGTAAGGCTCAAAGGGGGAGACCCTTTTGTGTTTGGTCGAGGGGGAGAAGAAGTGGAAGCACTTGCGGGGCAGGGTATTCCCTTTGAGGTTGTTCCCGGGATAACCTCTGCCATCGCTGCTCCTGCTTATGCCGGTATTCCGCTGACTCATAGGGATTTTTCTTCCTCCTTTGCGATAGTCACTGGTCATGAAGACCCTGAGAAGGAAAGGTCACGAGTTGATCTTAGTAAAATAGCTCAAAGCGTGGACACCCTGGTGTGCGTGATGGGGGTGGGGAAGATAGATGATATTATCAGGAAGGTGAGGGAGAGTAAAAGGTCACTTACAACCCCCGTAGCCATTGTTGAAAAGGGTACCTATGCTCACCAGAGGGTAATTAAAGGAAACCTCAAAGACATTCTCTTTAAGATCAAAAAAGCCCGGGTAACGCCACCTGCGGTTATTGTAGTAGGAGAGGTGGTAAACCTGAGGGAGAGGTGTTCCTGGTTTGAGTCACTGCCTCTTTTTGGAAAGACCATAGTGGTTACCCGTGCGAAGGAGAATGCATCCTTACTCATTGAACAACTGGAGGAGGCTGGTGCCCAGGTTATCCCTTTCCCTACTATAGAGATTACTCCACCAGCAAGTTTTGGGTTACTCGATAAAAAGATTGCCTGCCTTCACCACTACCATTTTCTAGTGTTTACCAGCGTGAATGGCGTTGAGAGCTTTTTCTCGCGACTCAAAAAGTTGCGCAAGGACCTACGCTGTCTCCATCCGATTAAAATTGCTGCGCTGGGTGAAATCACGGCTCACGCATTAAGGGAGCATCTCATCTATCCTGAAATTGTTCCCGCAGTGTTTACCTCAACCCACTTGGCCAAAGAGTTTAAGAAGGAAGACATGAGAGGTAAGAGGGTGCTGATGGTGAGATCCGAACTCTCAAGTGGGCTGCTTCCCTATCAGCTTAAAAAAATAGGTGCAAAAGTTGATGAGGTACATGGGTATACGGTAAAGATACCAAAGGTGAATTCGGAGAAGGTGAGGCGTCTCTTCAAAAATCGGGAGATAGACCTCATCACCTTTACTAGCCCTTCTACCTTTACTCACTTTGTGACGCTGATGAAGGGTAATCCGCTTAGAGAACTCTTACGAGGGGTCACAATACTTGCCATTGGACCGGTGACCAAAAAAGAGATAGAAAAATGGGGTATAAAAGTAACCATTACTGCTTCTCCCCATACTATTTCCGGTGTGGTAGATGCTATCATCTCTTACTATCGCACAAAGAAAGGATGAGAGATAGGTTATGACCTTCCCCAGACAGAGGTTAAGGAGATTGAGGGTTAACGAAACTTTAAGAACGATGATGAGAGAAACGTGTCTCAGTACGAGTGACTTAATCTATCCCCTTTTTGTGAAAGCAGGAGCGGTGGCACGCCATGAGATACCTTTGATGCCTGGTATCTACCAGCACTCAATTGATACTCTGTTACAGGAGATTCAAGAGGTGTGCTCACTTGGAATCCCGGCAATCCTGCTTTTTGGTTTACCAGAGGTAAAAGATGAGATGGGCAGTGAAGCCTATGCACCACTGGGTATCGTTCAGCGTTCAGTGAAAGCAATTAAAGAACGTTTTCCCCACCTGCTGGTGATTACCGATATCTGCCTTTGTGCCTATACCACTCATGGCCACTGCGGCATTATCCAGCGTGGAGTAGTTGATAACGACCAGACGCTTAAGGTACTTCAGAAGGTTGCGATAAGTCATGCGGAGGCAGGGACAGATATGGTTGCGCCTTCCGATATGATGGATGGGAGGGTAGGTGCTATTAGAGCAGGACTTGATGGTAAGGGATTCTCCCACCTTCCTATTATGTCGTATGCCGCAAAGTACGCATCTTCTTTCTACGGACCTTTTCGTGAGGCAGCTGACTCTGTCCCTCAATGGGGTGACAGGAGAGGCTATCAGATGGATCCTGCCAATGTTGAGGAAGCCTTGCGGGAGATTGCCCTGGATATTGAGGAGGGAGCCGACATAGTAATGGTAAAACCGGCATTGGCATATCTTGATGTCATCTATAGGGCAAAACAAAGATTCGGCTATCCCCTCGCCGCCTATAATGTGAGTGGGGAGTATGCAATGGTGAAGGCTGCTGCGATGAAAGGGATGCTTGATGAGAAGAATGTGATGATGGAAATACTACAGTCAATTAAACGGGCAGGGGCTGATCTTATTATCACTTACTTTGCCAAGGAAGCAGCGAAGGTACTTCAGAGAAGGTAAAAGGTGCTACTTTAATGTAAAATCCTAAATCCTAAGCACCAAATACGAAACAAGCACAAAATCCAAATATCGAATGTTCAAAACGTCATTTCTGTAAATCGGTTTGTTTTGAATTTTATGATTGATTTGAATTTATTTAGATACATAATTCAATCTGAGCATTTCAGTGACATGGGGGTTTTCCTGAGCCACAACACAAAACTGCTTACGCATCTGTAGAACGGCAGGTGTCTTACGAATTTTGTGGTGCCAGACCCCATTCCATTCACCTTTGTCGAAAACTCTGGAAACTGCCTGCCCCCTGCATAATACGTAAGGTGCGGGGTCGTGACCAAAGCCAATGACTATATTGTTGGGCTCAGAAAAATCCCTATGTCACTCATAAAGGGTCTTAAAAATTTCAAATATCTTTGGCTAGTGCTTAGGATTTCGAATTTCGGATTTAAAAAGCATGGTATCATAGGATTGACTTATGAATAACTATAACTCATCCATTAACGCAAATCATCAAATTATCCTTGCTGCCTTTGGTACCTCAACCGCGTCTTCGGCGATTTACCGCACACTGCAGGGGCAATTTGAAGCGCACTTTTCACAGAAGATTCCCATTGGCTTTACCTCACGGATGGGGACACCCAAGCTCAAGAGTGTTTTAGAGAGTATTCCTTCCCACAAGAAGCAAGAAGTGGTGATAACACCACTCTTCATGGTACCTGGTAAAGTGGTCTCAGATGATGTCTGGAAGGTGGCTCAGGAGTATGCACACCATTTTACCTCACTCAGAGTAGCTCAACCACTGCTCCCCGATGAGAGGGTATATCAGGTGCTCAAGGAAGAGCTGTGGCCCGATCTTAAAAATGCATCAGAGAGGCACATAGGTATCCTCTTTGTAGGGCATGGCTCACCGGAGAAAGAATCAGCGAATAGCTATGTTAGCTTTGCCCACCGTATAAGATCTTATTTTCCTCCTGCAGTGAAGGTTGCATTCGGGAATGTGGAATATTCAGCACCCTACTGTAGGGATGTAGTAGGTGAACTCATTATGAGTGATATCAAAAGACTGGTGATCCAGCCTTTTATGATTGTAGATGGCGTTCATATCCATGAAGATATCAAAGGGGCGTTCGAAGGAAATCAGGATGAAAATGAGATCGCCCACCATCTCTTCACCACCTATGGTGATTCTTTCATGCAAAGAATTAAGGAGATTGAGTTTATTTATAAACCGGGGCTTGGTGTCTATAGGGGTATTTTTGAGATGTTTGCCGATCATACCACACGCGCACTCTCGGCAGGGGAGGTGCCCTCGCAGTGAGCACCATTAAGGGTATGCGACCAGAAGAGATTGAAAAAAGGAGTTTCCGGCTCATAGAGGAACGGGTTCCTCACCACTCGTTCACCCCGCAGGAGTGGGCTATTGTGAAGAGAATGATCCACGCCACGGCTGATTTTGATCTTGCTAATAAGGTGCGATTTCATCCCAAAGCTATCGCGGAGGGCATCAAGGCGCTGAAAAGGGGTGCTCCTATTATTACTGATACCAAAATGGTAAAGGTAGGTATTTCACTCACCAGGTTGCAAAACTATAAGACAAAAATCCTGTGTGCCATATCCCGGCGAGAAGTGATAGGTGAGGCTCGAGCTTCAGGGAGAACCAGGGCATCGGTGGCGATGGAGAAGTTGAGCTCCTTCCTGGAGGGATCAATTGTTGCCATTGGAAATGCACCTACTGCACTGGTTGAAATCCTTGAGCTCTCTCAGAAAGATTTCCCAAAGCCGTCGCTCATTGTCGGCGTACCGGTGGGATTGGTGGGAGCACGAGAGAGTAAGGAGATGCTCATGGAGCAGGGTATTCCCTACATTACGGTACGAGGAGAGAAAGGGGGAAGCCCACTTGCGGTAAGCATCATTAATAGTCTAGCACTCTTGACGTTGGAAGGAAGCGATGAGTAAGTGCGGAACGTTTTACGGTATTGGGGTAGGTCCTGGAGATCCAGAGTTGATCACGTTGAAGGCTAAAAAGGTGCTGGGGAGAATGAGATGTATTTTTACCCCCGCTGCGACAAAGCATGGGAAGAGCAGGGCTTATGAGATTGCGAAAGAATTTATTTCTCCCAAGGCAGTGATTAAAACCCTTTTCTTTCCCATGACCATTGACACAAAGATATGCACGCGAGCATGGGGGAAAAACGCAGAGCAGATCCTCTCTATTCTTATGAAAGGTGTGGATGCTGCCTTTATTACACTTGGTGATCCCATGACCTATAGTACCTATGGGTATCTTCTGAAGACGATGCAGTCCCTTTACCCTCACGTGAACTCTATTACTATTCCCGGTGTTTCATCATACGCAGCGGTGGCAGCATCTGCCAATCTGCCTCTTGTGCAAGGAAAGGAAGTGCTCACCCTGATACCTGGAAACACACCTCGCCGCAAGATACAGCAACTGCTATCACTTTCTGATACCGCGGTATTTATCAAACATTCAAGAAACACCAAAAACCTTCTACATCTTTTGGGAAAGAGGGGACGATACCGTAAACTAGTGTATGTCAATCACTGTGGATTTGAAGATCAGGTAATCACCTCAAACCCTTCCCCTGAACTCTTAGAAAAAACTGAGTACCTCTCACTGCTCATAGTGAAGAAATCATCGAGATGAAAGATAAGAAGACCCTCCGAACCGGTTTCACTACCGGCACCTGTGCTGCCGCTGCAGCGAAAGGTGCGGTGGCAACCTTCCTAGGTGCCCGTCCGAAGGTGATGGAAGTAACACTTCCTTCAGGAACGACTGCATCCATTTCCCTTAATGATAGGTGGACAAAAAATGGAACTACCTACTGTACGGTGGTTAAGGATGCAGGAGATGACCCAGATGTTACCAATGGAGCGCTGATTGGTGCAGAGGTGTCTTTGGTACGCTCCACAATCATAACTTCTGCCCAGAAAGTACCTATTGTACTTAGTGGTGGTGAAGGGATAGGAGTGGTGACCAAACCAGGTCTTCCGGTCAAAAAAGGTGAGCCAGCCATTAATCCTGTTCCCAGGAAAATGATCAGAAACTCAGTAAGAGAGGCACTTTCACAAGATAGAAAAATGAGTGCTTCACTGAGCAGGGTGGAAGTGGTGATATTTGTCCCTCAGGGAAAGGAAATAGCAAAAAAGACGTTTAATCCCAAGCTTGGTATCCTCGGAGGTATTTCTATCCTAGGAACTACAGGCATTGTAACACCATTTTCCCATCACGCCTATAGGGAGACTATCCGCTGCGCGCTGCACATTGCCAAGGCGACAAGGTGCAAAGAAGTGGTATTATCAACCGGTGGCTCAAGTGAACGTTTGGCAAAAGAATATTTTCCTCCAAAACAGGAAGAGTCATTCATTCAAATGGGTGACTGGGTAGGGTTTGCCCTCGCCCAGGCAGTGAGGATTGGATTTCGCTGTATCACCGTTGCTGGCTTTATGGGGAAGCTCTCAAAAATTGCTGCAGGGTGTACCTATACCCATGCCCGAAACTTCCTCATGGATGTCGAGTCCCTGGTATCACTGGGAAAAAGGGCAGGGGTGAGACCGAAGGTGCTAGAGGAGATTTCTCAGTCTATTACTACTCGTGGTGTGGTTGCAATTCTTCTGAAGTACAGGGAATATGGCATAGTTAACGCAGTCTGTAGCCATGCTATTGAGAAACTCATTCAATGGTGTGAAAAACCATGTAGCATCTTTTTGGTACTCTTCTCATCCGAAGGAGAGGTGCTTTGGTATGGCGGCAAGGAAGGTAAAATCGGGGGCATCCAATAACAGGGTAATGGTAGTGGGTATGGGGATGTCTCCTGAAGATTTGAGCACAAAGGCCCTCTCTCTTATTAAAGAGGCTGACATCCTCATCGGGGGAAAGAGGCACCTTGCGTGCTTTGCCACACTTCCTGCTCGAAAGGTTGCCATTTCTAAAAACTTGGAAGAGGTTCTGCGTATCATTACATCATTTATAAAAAAGAAAAAGGTAGTTGTTCTTGCTTCAGGAGATCCCGGTTACTATGGGATAGCACACTATCTGGTGAGACATCTGGGAAAGGAGCAGGTGGAAATTGTACCGAATATTACTACGTTTCAAGCGGCATTTGCGAGGATTAAGGAAAACTGGGATGATGCGTTCCTCCTAAGCCTTCATGGAAAATCCATACCCCACCTTGCCCCTCTTCTTAAAAAACATGCTAAGGTGGGCCTCCTCACCAATCATATAAATACCCCAGGTAAGATTGCACAGCGAGTATTCTTGGAAGATCCTTCTCTTAAAGGTATAACGGTTTTTATTTTAGAGAATTTAGGAGCAAATGGTGAAAGGGTCCATCAGTCACTTTTAAAAAATATCATCAACAAAACATTCTCGCCACTTAATGTGATGATTCTTATTGCGCCACCCCAGTCTACAATAGAGGATGAAAAAACTATCTCTCTGGGTATCCCTGATCACCTTTTTTCTCACCAGAGGGAGCTTATCACCAAAGATGATATCCGCATCTTTACCCTGGCAAAGCTCAATCTACCAAGGGAAGGTGTCTTTTGGGACGTTGGTTCTGGTTCTGGCTCTGTTGCAATAG
>CAYYOQ010000054.1:0-7544 GCA_964473235.1 uncultured Thermodesulfobacteriota bacterium
TACCATTCTGAAGGAAACCCCCAAGGAAAAAGTTGCAGTGATTACGACTACCCACAAGGGAACTGATACCAGGGTAATCGTCAAGGAATCACTATTTCCTCGCTGGGGACGTAAGGTGCGCTATACCTTTAGTAGATCGAGAGCGCGTAAGTACTGGATTGCGGCACGAGGATTGAAGGTGAGAGGGATTGACACCCCGGACAGCTTAGCACTCATTGAGCAAAAGCGGTATGGCTTTCCTTTCCGAAACTTTCTCGTCATTGAGTTTATCGATCACGGCTACGAACTCAATGAGTATATTGTAAAGAATTTTAAAAAAGTTTTGTCTCGCGACGAGGTAAGCAAAAAAAGGCACTTCATTAGGGAGTGTGCTCGAAGGGTGCGCTCTCTCCATGAACAGGGTGTTTACCATGCCGACCTTAAGTCAAACAATATACTGGTGAAAGAAAAAGACAGTGGTGGCTGGTATTTTTATTTTATTGATCTGGATAGGGTTGTCTTTAAGCGCACGCTCTCATTGAGCGAGAGGATAAATAACCTTGCCCAAATCAATGCTTCAGTAGCTGACTGCATTACCCCTTCAGACCGTCTCAGGTTTTTTAAACGATACGCTCAGGGGACTTCCGCGATGGAACAGAGGGAAAAATACTACCAAAGAATATTAGACATCAGCAGGACGAAGGTTACGCATCCCTATGGAGTAGTGTTTTCGCCGCCTGCAAAACACAGGTAGGGTGAGGACGTCACTATGAAAATGCTCCATTTATATAGTAACTGGAAATGGACTGGTCCCGCCGAGCATGCCCTCAACCTTGCACTCTATCTTACCAAGAGAGGGCATGATCTTACCTTTGCCTGTGGAAGGGCTCCCCATGCGGTGGATGATTCTCTGGAAAAGCGGGCACAGGAGGGTGGCATACGGTTAATGAATGAGTTTCATCTCAATAAACACTTTAATATCTGGCAGGATACAATTGATATAGTGCGATTAGCACACCTTATCAACGACCGGAGCTATGAGCTTATACATACCCACCTCTTTAATGACCATTTCATAGCGGGAGCAGCGAAAAGGATTGCGTCGAAAAGAATTCCTCTTATCCGTACGGTGTATGAGGGTGAGGGAGTGTTACCCAGTGTGAGAAACAGGGTGCTTTTCTCATATGGTACTGACGGTGTGATAGCAGTTTCAGAGCTTTCCCAAAGGAGGATAAGGGAACGTTTTTACTTTCCTGCCGAGAGGATCTGGACTATCTCACCGGGGGTAGATGGTAATCGGTTTAACCAGGGCATAGAGGGTAGTAACGTCCGCACCCGGTTTGGTGTGGCGGTGGATGACCCATTGATAGGAATGGTGGCGAGAGTGCAGCCTCACCGACGTTTTGATGTGTTTCTCAAGGCTATTAGCACCGCAGTGCATAAGGTGCCCACGCTCAAGGTATTTATTATAGGGAGAGGAACACATATCCAAAAGGTTGCCATGGAGCCTGCAGAAGCCCTGGGGCTTAAAGATCGTGTTATCTTTACCGGGTATCGCATGGAGGATTACCCCCGGGTACTCGCCTCGTTGGATGTGAAGGTATTTCTTGTGCCAGGCACTGATGGAAGTTGCCGTGCGGTAAAGGAGGCGATGGCCATGGGTAAACCGGTTATTGTGGCGCGTCGTGGCATGCTTCCGGAGATTGTTGAAGATGGGGTGAGTGGAATGGTAGTTGACGACACCCCGGAAAACCTGGCCAATGCTATTATCACTCTGGTGAGCGACGTTTCTCTAAGAAAAAAAATGGGGGAGGCAGCTCGGGAGAGGGTAACGAGGTACTTTAATTTAGAAACACAGCTTCTAAAGGTGGAAGAGATGTATAGAAAGGTGATAGGGTAGAGAGGGGGGGACGCAGGTGGAGAGAGGTGAGCAGTGAGATCAGAGGAAGACGTCTTTGCTGCCTTGAAAGGCGTCCGTCGTTTGTTGTACAAGATGTTCTAAATGATCCCCATGAAGCGAGAGGATTTGTGCCGCGAGTGACTCACTTACATTATAACCGTTCATCGGCTGTTTATATCCAATCCCGAGTTGGAGGCAGATGAGGTCGGCTAGATTGAGGAGCGCGGTGGCTCCGAGAACAGGTTGGGGTAGTTGTTGGGAAGATTCCAGATGGTGGTGGAGGCGGATGACGTCAGTGAGCATTACGGGGAGATTCCACTTGCTGATGAGGAGAGCGCCCACCTCCGCGTGAGTAAAACCATACAATTCCTGTTCAGCTTCAACGAAACTCTTTCCCTCCTGGTGAACCTTGTGGAATACCTGGCTATACTTTTTACTATCCTTGTTATTGAGAAGTGTTTTCCCGATGTCATGCAATAAACCGGCCACAAAAATTTCTTCAGCCTTAAATCCACCGAGGTCTTGTGCGAGTGTCTGAGCCGCGATAGAGACGCCTACCGAGTGTTCCCAGAGTAGTTTCTCTGCTTCACCGAAGTTTTTATAGATATCTTTGGTAGAGACGGCTATCACGATGCTCTTCAATGAGGCAAACCCTATACGGGTCATAGCCATAGCGAGGCTATTGATCTCACGCTGGCAGTAGTACATAGCTGAGTTGGCTATTTTTAGAATCCTCGCAGAGAGTGCCTGATCAGTGGAGACGATTTTGTTTAAATCGTTGAGGTTGGTATTAGGGTTACCTAGTGCTTTCACCACCTTTTTTGCTACGGTGGGAATGGCGGGAAGATCTGCAGCCTGCATGACTATTGTTTTTAATTCAACTGACATGGTTTTAATTCTCCTCAGGAAATAAGGATGTCTTGTTACCCAAGTACTACTGTCTTTTGTAGTACCTCTTCTAAGGTGGTTACTCCCTCTATTGCTTTTCGTAACCCTTCTTGCCGTAGCGTTAACATTCCCTTTTCTTTGGCAACGTCTCTTAACAACACCTCGGAAAATTTATCCAACGTTACTGTCTTTCTGATATCATCATCCACTACCAGGATTTCATAGACAGCCACCCTTCCCTTAAACCCTGTACCGGAACAGTTTGAGCACCCTTTGCCCCGATAGAATTCAACCCCTTCGAGCTGTTCTGGTTCAATGCCCACTTCTTTTAAAAGCTGAGGGTTGTAGTTGAAAACGGGGTATTTACACTGGTCACAGATACGTCTGAGTAGTCTCTGGGCGACTACTATGGTTAAGGCTGAAGAAATGAGGTAGGGTTTCACTCCTGTGTCCATGAGCCTTCCTACGGTGGAAGGGCAGTCATTGGTGTGGAGCGTGCTTAAGACAAAGTGGCCGGTGAGGGCAGCCTTAATTGCGATCTCGGCTGTTTCCAGATCGCGGATTTCACCTACCATGATGATATCGGGGTCTTGTCTTAAGAATGCCCTCAGTGTGCTCGCAAAGGTCAGTCCTACTTCTTCTTTTACCTGAACTTGATTAATTCCAGTGAAGTTATATTCGATGGGATCTTCTGCGGTAAGAATCTTTTTATTGGTGGTGTTCAGTTTGTTGAGAGCGGAATAGAGGGTGGTGGTTTTACCACTTCCCGTTGGCCCGGTAACCAGTGCCATGCCATAGGGTTTGGTGATAGATTCTTCAAATTTTTTTAATCCCTCAGCAGTAAACCCCAGCTGGGTCATGTCCACTTTGAGGTTTGATTTATCGAGGAGGCGCATCACTACACCTTCTCCGAAGATGGTCGGAAGTGTACTTACCCTGAGGTCAATAGCTCTAGTTTTTCCCAGCTTCAATTTAATCCTGCCATCCTGGGGTATTCTTCTCTCTGCGATATCCAAGTTTGATAGTATTTTGATTCTTGAGGTAATCGCTTCTTTAATTGAGGGTGGTAAGCTCATCGCCCGGTAGAGCTCACCGTCTAATCGATACCTCACGTAGTAGGCCTTTTCGAAGGGTTCAATGTGAACATCACTTGCCCCAATCTTGATAGCCTTGGTAATGATTGCCTGGACAAGTTTGACGATAGGGGTATCTGCCGCGGAGTAGAGTCCTTCATCCTGTTTCTGGTCGTCTTCATGGTTGATGCCGAATTCATCTGCTGCATCGGATAAGAGTTTTCCATAGTCATCAATCTCATTAGCCTTGAGCTCTTCTTCCTCAATCTCCAGCGAGCCTGCCACGAAGCTCTTATACTCTCTCTCATCGATTTTGTAGTACTTCCTGAAGGCATCGATGATATCGCTTTCGGTTGCAAGGCTAGCTTTAATGGGAAGGTTGGTTTTAAACTGGATGTCTTCGATCGCATAGCTGTCGGTAGGATCAGCAAGGGCAATAACCAGGGTATTGTCTTTAAAATCGATGGGAATGGCGAGATGCTTTTTCGCGAGCTCGTAGGGGACTTGTTTTATCACCTTCTCTGAAATATTAAGTTCCTTGATATCGACCATCGGCAGGTTGTACTGACGTGAAATGCACTCGGCGATAGTCTTATGCTCAACGTATCCCAGTTTAATGAGAACGCGCCCCAAACGGGCATTCACCCGTTCCTGAATACGGATGGCTTCGTCCAACTGGTGTTGAGTGATCAGGCCTTCCTTGAGGAGGATTTGACCAAGTTTCTGGGAACCAGTCGCTTTTTCATCACGCTTGAGGGTACTGGTGAGGCTTGAGTCTCTGGCTAGTTTTGATGCACCAGTACTGGGAGCGCTCCGTGCCGCGCCTGGTTTTAATAGGTCGTTATTTTTAGTGACCGGTGGTTTCATTAGGGCTCCGCGATGTGCTCATTACTACCATCCCGACCTTCTTGCGATGGGTGACTCCTCAGCGCATCCCCGCTGATCATCTTAGACTGTTCATCGAGGGGGTGGAGGGTGTGAGTAGTGTGCTCCTTGTCGGAAACCTGGGCAGCGTGAGTTAAGGTGAGCACTCCACGTGTGATAGTGCACAGTCTGAGTACCTCTTCCTGGATAATCTTTAGATCACTGGTAAGCGGGTCGAGTGGGTTCATCCTGCTAAGTACCAGTGAGGAGTATCCCAGAATGATGGTGAGGGAAGTGTTGATTTCATGGCTCAGCATAGCAGTAGATTGGCCCAGAAAGGTACATTCAGTGGCGTGTGATAGTTGGTGCTGAAGCTCATTTAACTCTTCATGCAGTTTCCTTAACTGGGCTGTTGTGGAGAGGGAACCGGTGATATCCTGAATGATCACCAGAGACCCGATATACCTGCCACCTTCGAGTAGTTTAATGAAGGTTGCATTGAGCACTTTTCCATGCATGGGGAGAATTACTTCTTTAATAAACGGCAGTGCATTTGATGCCAGGTGGTGGAGTACCTCTTCAGCACAGGAGCCGTTGTTGCTGAGTAAAAGCTCTACTCCATTGCTACCAATTATCTTTCCGGTAGGTAGGTTGAGGAGTGCTAAAGTAGCGGGATTGCTATAGGTGATCTTAAAATCGGTATCCATGGTAATGATGCCTTCTTTGAGCTGATTCAGCGCACTCAGATATTTATCAAAAGTATGGTTCATCCCTCTACCTGATAGGTAACAATAAAAGGTGGTGATGAAAGTCTCATAGATTAAACTGCTTCATTATATAAAGGGTAGTATGCAGTAATGGCCTTTTTGATGTCAGTTTCTCTTGCAGCAAAGGGAATCACTGAGAGTCCAGTCATGAATTCAATGGTATTGATGGTAGCGGTATCTGTTGGATCTGAGAATGCAATGCTTAGGTCCTTTTCTGTTTTAAATATGGGGATAAGGATAAACTTCTGTGCTACCTCAGGTGAAATGAACTTAATAGCATCCCGATTGATCTCGAGCTGGTCAAGGTTGACGAAGGGGAGATTGTAGTGTGTAGCTACAAACTCAGCCAGCGTTTCTTGAGCAATATATCCCATTTCAATAAGGCGACGTCCTATACCACCCTCATGGCCTTTTAAGGATATTTCTGCTCTTTCCAGCTGTTGTTTACTAACTAACCCTGCAGTTATCAATAACTGTGATAGCTTGCTATGCATCAAAAAAACTCATTAAAGATTTATGTACCTCCTTATAAAAGCAAATGGTGTACCAATTGATCAGATACTCTAATAAATTTAAATTAGTTACTATATACGATAGGATAGAGTAGGAAGAATTTTATTGGTGATTTATGGAGTGCTTTTTTGACACATTATGATTGGGTGATATGACTGGTTGTGGGTGATATCACCCACTATGCTGGCGGGAAATTCGGTACTTCCCGATACGATACCTTAAAGTATCCCGGGTAATACCAAGAAGCTTTGCTGATTTACTTAGATTCCAATTATTGTGAGTGAGAACTCTCTGGATGATGTCTTTTTCTACTTGTTCTAGATTGACGTCCTCGTGGGAAAGGTCTATCACTATCTTTTCCCCTTGGGAGTGGCCCAAAGAAGTTTCTTTTAATGAAGCAGGTTGTGTGATAAAGAGGTTATCCATACCTATTTGATGTGTATCTTCCCAGATCGTTGCCCGCTCAACAACATGTCGTAGTTCTCTCACATTACCCGGCCAGTGATAGCTCATTAAGGCATTTTGTGCTTGTTCGCTAAAGGAGTTGATCTGTTTTCCATATTGGGTGGCGTGGAGAGAGAGGAAATGATGGGCAATTAAAAGAATATCGTTTCCTCGTTCTCTAAGGGGGGGGAGTTCTAGGGTAACAACTTTAAGACGGTAGAGGAGATCTTCACGGAACTCTCCTTGACGCACTGCTTCTTCGAGGTTTCTATTGGTGGCGGTGATGATGCCTACGTCTACCCTCCGATCAACCACGCTTCCAAGCTTCCTCACTTTCTTATCTTCAATTACCCTAAGCAGTTTAACCTGCATATCGGGATCGAGGTAGCCGATTTCATCGAGGAAAAGGGTTCCTCCGTCTGCTGCTTCAAAGAGCCCTTTTTTACTAGCCTTTGCATCAGTAAAGGCGCCCTTTTCATATCCTAAGAGCTCTGCCTCCATCATGGTGTGGGGGATGGCAGGACAATTAACTTCGATGAAAGGTGAGAAGGCACGGAGACTCTGGTAGTGAAGGGCTCTTGCTACCAACTCCTTGCCCGTACCAGTTTCTCCTCTGATGAGGATGGTGGGTGGTTCTCCGCTTACCGATGTGTCCAGAGTGGCAATTTTCCTGATGGTGTCTTTAATGAGCTCTATCTGCGGGCAATTACCAATGATGTTGTCTAAGGTAAATGTTTTTGATTCTATTTCTCTTTTGTAAGAGAGTGCTTCTTTAAGTCGTGCGTTTTCTATGGCCTTGTGCACTACTATGCGCAGTTCATCAGGCATAAAGGGTTTACTTACGTAGTCGCACGCTCCTCGCTTCATGGCATCAACGGCGCTTTGGACTGATGCGAAGGCGGTAATCATAATTACCTGAATGGAGGCATCAATTGCCTTTGTCTTTTCCAGAACCTCCATGCCATCCATGGCGGGGAGCATGAGGTCAAGCAGTACCACCCGAGGTCTTTCACTTTCTATGAGTGTTAACCCTTCCTCACCGGTTAGGGCAACCAGAGGTTCGTGACCATCTTCCTCAAGCACTCTTTTACAGAGTTGAGCGATGTTCTTTTCATC
>CAYYOQ010000054.1:7644-10899 GCA_964473235.1 uncultured Thermodesulfobacteriota bacterium
TTTAAATTTTTACGAGACCATCAATATTTTATATCAGAGAAGTGATTAAAATACCATCAGTTAATTATAAGGTTATTCTTACTCGGCCTTTTCCTGAAGCATGCGGATGAGCATGGTTGCATTTTTAGCAGCAGAACCTGCATGACAGTTGTTAAAAAAGATAAATACCTTTTTTGTTTTTGAGGCAATTGCTTTGATGGGAGGAAGCACTTCTTTGAGTTCTTGAGGGCTGTAGAGGTAGTCATATCGTATAGAGGTAGGTACATTGAACCAGTTGGTATTTCTCCCGTGGAGCCGAACATACCCGATTTCTGTGGTTGCCTCAGGATGAAAAGGCATTAACTGAGGAAGTTGAGGCTCATCTACTGCGCAGTATCCCATGAGGTGCTCTTTAAGAAATTGCAGCGCGTTGTTATTGAGCCAGGACTGATTTCTGAATTCAATAATCAGGGGGATAGGGCCCAGGAGCTCTTTAAATCTTTTTAGGTAGGTAAAATTATCTACCGAAGGGCGGAATGAGTAGGGAAACTGTGCGAGCACGCAGCCTAGTTTACCCGCTTCAATCAAAGGTTTCAAAGAGTAGATGAACTGAGCAAAGGTCTGTTTATTATCGACAAAGGTATTCCCTCCTTTCTCTTTAATTTCATGAGTCATTCCTTTGAAGGCTTTTACGGTGAACTGGAAATGCGGGGACGTCTTGCGCGACATGCCTTCCAGACTGCGAGGGGAGGGGAGGGTATAGTAGGTAAAGTTAACCTCGAGTGCATTAAACCCCAACTCCTTTTCATAGTAGCGCAACCAGTCTTCCTTTTTGAGCTGCGGGGGATAGATGGTGCCTTTCCAATCATCGAAGGAGAAACCGCTGGTGCCTATCAACATTTCCATCGTCGTGTCCAACTTCGTATGTTTTAAATCACAAATTCCAAGCTCAAAATATTATAAAGATGCAGGATGCACGATGCATGTTACAGGACGTCATGTATCATTGATCATGTACACCCACCTTTAGTGGTGCGGTGACTATACTCGACCTTCCGTGCACCTTCAGGACGCCAGGCGGGAGAGATGACCCCGTAGTGGTGAAAGGGGAAGAGGAGAGCTCCCCAGGTGATGGTAAATTCTCCATAGCGGTTATTGACCTTATCCATCAGGGTGGTAACTATTGCCCTCTTCTGCTCTTCCCTGAAGAGAGGGAGTTGTACCCTCTTGGGAGAAAACTGGGAAATGCTTACCCCCAGGAGCCTTACCGCCTGGGTGAGCCGGATAGTAGTTATTATCTTACCTGCGGTGTGATAAATATCGTGGCTGTGATCAATGGGGCAGGTGAGGGTGAACTGGCGGGTAAAAGTGGTGAAATCGCTGTAGCGGATGGTTAAGGTGACAGTCCTTCCTTGAAGGTGATGTCTTCTGAGCCTTCTGCCCACCATTTCTGCAAGCTTGAGCAGGTACTGTTCCAGCACTTTCCTCTGCGAGACATCGTGTGGCAGGGTCATGCTGTGCCCGATGGATTTGGGCAGGGCTTCCTCCTCCAGCGGGATGACGGGGGAGTCGTCAATGCCTCTTCCCATGGCGTGGAGATACTCCCCGACGATGCCGAATCTCCTTTTCAGCAGTGCAACACT
This sequence comes from uncultured Thermodesulfobacteriota bacterium, assembly GCA_964473235.1. Taxonomy (GTDB): domain Bacteria; phylum Desulfobacterota; class WTBG01; order WTBG01; family WTBG01; genus CAYYOQ01. The sequence goes on from CAYYOQ010000054.1 coordinate 9,267, forward strand.
GCTTCTCCCCAGTTCACCACAGGTGGTGATTCCCATTTCCGCCAGCGCGTGCTCGAGGCGAGGACCAATGCCGCAGAGTTCCTTCACCGGGAGATGTTCAAGCAGGGAGGGAACCTCCTCGGTGGTGATTTCTACCAGACCGTCCGGTTTCTCAAGATTGCTGGCGAGCTTAGCCAGAAGCTTATTGGGGGCGATCCCAATGGAGCAGGTGAGCCCTAGTGCGTCCTTTATTTCTTTCTTGATCAGGGTAGCGAGGTGGATCGAATTGTGGAAGAGGGTGAGGGAACCAGTAATATCGAGAAAGGCTTCATCGATGGAAAACACTTCCACTATCGGAGTATAGTGGGTGAAGAGGGAGGTGAGTGTTACGCAGGTATCGGTATATTTAGTGTTATCGCCTACCACCAGTATGAGGTGGGGGCAGTGCTTCTTTGCTTCCTTAAGGGTCATTCCGGTCTTTACCCCGAAGGCGCGGGCCTCGTAGGAAGCGGTAGTCACCACAGTCCTCTGTTGTGCGCCGATAACCGCGATGGGTTTGTTTCTCAACGCGGGGTTGCACCGCTGCTCCACCGAGGCGAAGAAGGCATTCATATCAAGGTGCATGATGGTTCGAGGTTTCATTAGTTACTTTCCTCAAGGGCGAGGAGGTGCCAGGTGGCACTGTCAGCGCGGTAGCAAAGTTCATAGAGATTATCAGCCCCGTCAGTTATTGAGAAATGGTATAGGAGGGCGTGTCCCTCGCGGCTACTCCAGGTGTAGGTAATCTCTTTAATGCGGTGCGTGCTGCCTTCCCAGACGAACCACACCGGTCTTATCTTTTTCTTATCACCGAAGACCGCGCCCACTTTGATAGGGTGTGCTTCCTTGAGTACCATGGCTACCTCTTGATTGGTATAGCCTCTTCTCCGAGTTTTCTGATGATGGCAACCACCTTACCTATGATGCGCACCTCTGCCTCACCTTCCTTGATGACAAGCGGTTTCATGGACGGGTGCGCCGGCTCCAGGCGGATGGTGTCCCGTTCTTTGAAGAATCGCTTGATGGTAGCCTCGTCATTGATCAGGGCAACCACAATGTCGCCGTTGAGCGCAGTGGGCTGGGGTTTTACCAGCGCGAGGTCCCCCTCCTCGATGTGTGCCTCAATCATACTTTCCCCCGTAACCCGTAGCAGAAAGGCATTGTCCCACCTGGCGAGCGAGCGATCGAGGGCGAGGTTGCCCTCGATATTCTCTAAGGCGAGCAAGGGTGTTCCTGCCCGTACCCTTCCCACGATGGGAAGCCTCCTCACGGTAGAAGAGGAGGGGATATCAGTGAGTTCAATGGCACGAGAACTTTTTGCTACCCTGCGGATGTATCCCTTTCGTTCCAGCATATCCAGGAAGCGTTTAGCGCTGTGGGGACCTGCCATCTTAAGGTGATGTGCAATCTCCCTTACGGTGGGAGGATACCCATGGCGGCTAAGATAGTCTTTAAGAAAAGACAGCACCCTTGATTGTTTAGAGGTTAAACGTGTGCTTTTTAGCATGGTGGGTAGACCTCTTTTGGAATAGCATAATATGAATACCTGCTTAAAAATTTGTACATATGTTATACTTTTTATCTTTTCTTTGTCAAGAGATTTCTTAAGTGCTTA
>CAYYOQ010000055.1:0-10859 GCA_964473235.1 uncultured Thermodesulfobacteriota bacterium
TGAACATACCACAGAGTTGACTAAGATAGCGGGAGGTAAATTTCTGGAATAATCGTAGAAAACATGCTATTAAGTAGTGAAAAAAGAGGTTTTAGGAGTTGCACCGTAAGGGTTAACAATAGGGTATGAGTAAAATAGTTTTTTTAACCCCCCCTCTTTCGCTTAAAGCGCGGTATGGTTCGTGGGCACACGCAGGGAATGCAATGCCCTCTTTAGGCATTCTCTCGCTCGCCGCAGTGAGCAGACAGGCAGGGTTTGAGACATGGGTGATTGACGCTGCCGCCAGGGATTTAGATCAAGACCAGGTAGTCAATAAGATTAAAGCTATTGAGCCTCGCTATCTGGGTCTCTCTGCTACTACTTTCTCCATCGGCACTGCGGCGCACTTTGCAAAGTTGGTAAAGCGGATTAAGGGGGGTATGACTATTATTGTGGGAGGGCCTCACCTTACCTCGGCTCCTCAGGAGACGATGGAGCGGTTTGCTGACCTAGATATAGGGGTGATTGGAGAAGGTGAGGCAACCATAGTGGAACTAGTGAAGGCATTGGAAAATGGTGGCAATCTGGAAGAAGTGAATGGCATTATTTTTAGGGTAAAGAACAGTGAAAAAGCAGGGGAGAACACACCACTCCATCATAGTGCCCCAAGAGCATTGATTGAGGATTTAGATACACTCCCCTTTCCTGCCCATGACCTCCTTGAAGGGTTCCCTCACGCATTTCATCCTCCTCCCTTTAAGACGACGCAATTCCCCGCAGCTTCTATTGTTACCAGCCGAGGGTGTCCTAATCGATGTATCTTTTGTGACCGATCAGTCTTTGGTAATCATTGTCGAGCGTTTAGTTCTCACTATATTATTGCATGGCTGAAGGAGTTAGTGCATAGATATGGTATAAAGGAATTGCTTATAGAGGATGATACCTTTGTGCTTTTTAAGGCCAGACTGGTAGAGATTTGTGAAGGACTTTTACGAGAGCGGTTGGGTATCTCCTGGTCTTGTCTGGGGAGGGTGGATATGGTGAGCCCGGAACTCCTGAAGCTCATGCGAAGCGCCGGATGCTGGGAGATAGGGTATGGTATTGAAAGCGGTGCTCAGCATATACTCGATTTTGAAAAGAAAAAAATAGATTTAGCCCAAGTTGAACAAGCAGTGAAATGGACCATGGAGGCAGGAATCCTGGCAAAAGGGTTTTTCATGATGGGTCATCCCCATGAGACAGAGGAGAGTATGAGGACAACCGTAGCGTTTGCGAGAAAAATATCGCTCAGCGATATCAGTGTAATGATGCTTACCCCTTTCCCTGGTTCAGAACTGTATAGCACCGCGAATCAGTATGGTGTTTTTAATAATGACTGGAGCAGAATGAACCTGCTGCAGCCGGTTTTTATTCCTAAAGGTTTGAGTGAGGAGAAACTCAATTATTATACTAGAAGAATGTTAAAGGAATTTTATCTACGGCCACGGATAATCCGTGAGTATTTCTTGAGGATGGTGAAACACCCAAGGACTATTGTTAAGATTTTAAAAGGATTCTATGCCTTTCTCACCACAGTCTTCCCTCTGAGACGACATCGGAGTGGAGAGTAATGATTCATTTCAGTTCTCAAAATAAGAGGTTTTTTACTGTTGTTTATTCTTGCTCTGTTACGGAGGGTGAGGTAAACATCAACAGAAGTATGGGAATGGAGAAAGGGAAGGGAATATGAATGTAGTAATCACGGGTGCGGCAGGTCTCTATGGTGTTCATTTAGCTGATGAACTAGTGAGGAGGAAAGATGTCTCGCAGGTAATTGGGATTGATGATTTTTCGAGAGAATATTTTGAAAGAGATCCCTTCATCAAGTCAGAGCAGTTTGTAAAGAAGTTCAAACTTGTTGAGGGAAAATTTTATGATTTAACTTCGGAAGAGATTAATGCGATGGACCCGGATGTGGTAGTGCACCTTGCTGCCTATATCTCTATTCCAGAATCCATGGAGCGGGAGGAGGAGTATTTTAAAAATAACGAGTATGGAACCTTCCGCTTCATGCAAACACTGGTGAGAACAAAGAAGTGGCCTCTCATCATCTATGCCTCGTCTCCCGAGGTGTACGGGAATCCCATCTATACCCCCATGGACATTAATCACCCCTTGCTTCCCCGAAGCATTTATGCAGTCACTAAGCTCGCGGCAGAAAAACACTGTTACGCCATGTACCAATGGTATGGCTATCCAGTAGTTATTATGAGAAATTTCAATACCTTTGGTGAAAATCAGGATATCAGTGGGAATGCCGGTGTCATTTCAAGTTTTTTAGTAAGGGCGCTTCGGGGGGAACCACTCGTTGTACATAATCGGGGTGAGCAGACCAGAGATTTTCAGTACGTGAAAGATGCGGTTCATGCCTATGTATTGGTCATCGAGAGAGACAAAGAACTCTCCGGGGGAATCTTTAATATCGGAACTGGCAAACAAACTTCTGTGAGTGAATTAGCTCGGATGATTTTGGATATCACAAGCTCATCTTCTGAAATTATTTACCAAAAGGGGCGAGCAGCAGATCTCATATCCCTGGAGGCAGACTATTCTGAGATTAAAAAGAAGACAGGGTGGGAACCTCGCTATTCCCTAGAAGAGGGGTTGCGAAGGACTGCTGAGTGGTATCGGAGGCACGTGAAGTGAAGATTTTGGTTACCGGTGGAGCTGGCTTTATCGGTAGGTGGGTAGTGAAAAGACTACTTGAGCTTAGTGGTGACTCACAGGGAGGTGATATGCCTTTTGTGAAGTTTCTCAGGGATTGTGAGGTATGGGTGCTTGATGATTTGTCCAATGGAAGTGAAAACAATCTTGAGGACCTTCGGCACCAGGATGCCTTCAAAGAGTTGGTAGAGGGAGAGGTGAGAGATCAAGGGCTCGTGAGGAAGCTCTTCCTTTATCGCTTTGACCTCTGTATTCACCTCGCCGCCCAGATCAACGTGCAGGAGAGCCTCAATGACCCCGTGAAGGCCTTTTCCACTAATGTGGTGGGAACCTACCATATACTGGAAGAGGCACGAGAGTATAACACTAAAGTTGTTCTGGTTGGTACCTGTATGGTCTATGATCTAGCCAATGCGGCAACCGCCATTAGTGAAGCTCACCGATTGAAACCCGCCTCACCCTATGCGGGATCTAAACTTGCTGCAGAGCACCTCGCAGAGTCCTACTACCATGGGTATGGCCTGCCGGTGGTGATATGCAGGCCCTTTAATACTTATGGCCCTTTTCAAAAAAGTAACATGGAGGGAGGAGTGGTTTCCATTTTTATAAAGCGAAATTTAGAGGGGAAGATGTTAGAGGTATTTGGTGATGGCACTCAAACCCGTGATCTCCTCTATGTTGAGGATTGTGCTGATTTTCTCTTGAGAGCTTCTTTTCATGAGGTTGCAGTAGGCCAGGTACTCAATGCCGGCACCGGGAAGGATGTCTCCATCAACAAGCTTGCCCTTCTCATTTGCAGAGATGAGAAAAGGATAGTGCATGTGCCCCACCACCACCCTCAGTCAGAGATAGCAAAGCTTACCTGTGACTACTCTAAGGCTCGTTTACTCTTGGGATGGGAGCCAAAGGTGGGTTTAGAAGAGGGCATTAAAAAGACTGAAGAGTGGCTCAGAGTACAATGAAGGTAGGAATTACTGGCGCCTATGGGTTTGTGGGAAGTCACCTGCGAGATGCATTGATTTCGACGCCGGGGATAGAGGTTGAGGTTTTTGACAGAGAGAAGTATGACCTCTTCAACATTGAGAGTCTGAAATCTTTCGTAAAAGATAAAGAGGTGGTGTACCACCTTGCCAATGTAAATAGAGATACGAAAGAACATCTCATAAGGGTGAATATCCTCGGCACCCTCAATCTTATGGAGGCCCTTACTGCGTACGCCCCACCTGATGTTCGAATAATATACCTCTCTTCTTTTCAGGTTTACCAGTTTCCCTGCGCCCCTGAGGCTCTCAGTGAGCGCTCTCTCACCCAGCCTCAGAGCATTTATGGCATCTCTAAAAAGGCTGCTGAGGAAATTATTGTTTGTTACCCTTTACGAAGTATTATTTTCAGGGGATCAAATTTTTTTGGGCCACGGTGCAAACCTTACTATAATTCTGTGATTTCTACCTTTTGTGATCTTTTGGTTCAGGATAAACCTTTCACGGTTCATGGTTCAGGTGAGCAGGGAAGGGATTTTCTTTATATAGGTGATGTGGTGGAACTGCTCATGCAGACTCTTCACTACAGACCGCAGGGGGTGGAGGTAGTGAACCTCTGCAGTGGGAAGATGGTAACGGTTAACTCCATTATAAAACTATTATCAGAAATTTCGGGTAAGCAGGTTGCGGTCGACTATCAGGGTGCCTTGGCAGAAGATATGGTAACCTGGTGGGGGGATAATACTGCCTGTAGAGAGAAATTTAACTGGATTCCCCGGGTTACCATGGAAGAGGGGTTAACACTTACCTATCAGTGGTTTGAGAGGGGTAGCAGATGAGAGATGTGAGAGTTACCACACTCGATGTCAAAAGGGATGAGCGGGGGTGGCTCGCAGAGGTTATTCGAAAAGAGGAGTTGAGCCGCCGCAGTGAGTTCGGTCAGTTCCTGGTTACTACTGCCGGTCCTGGTTTTGCCAAGGGTAATCACTACCACACCAGAAAGTATGAGTGGTACTGTGTGCTCAAAGGCGAAGGTTTACTACTACTTGTAGATCGCAGGTCAGGAGAGAGAGAAGAATTGAGACTGAGTGAGCACCAGCTCACCACGGTGAGGATTCCTCCCCAGGTAACCCATGCCATTGAAAATGTGGGTACCGAGATGATGTACCTGCTCGTCTACACCGATGAATCCTTTAACGAGGAAGATACTGATACCTTTTATGAAAAGATACGATAGATACCTTGAATCTTAAAAACGCATGATCACACGATGGAAGCAGCGCAAGGGTTAGTGACCGTTATTGTGATAAACTGGAATGGCAAGGAGTATCTTAGGGATTGTTTCACTTCTTTAGAGCGACAAACCTATTCATCCCTGGAGCTGATAATAGTTGATAATGCCTCAGGGGATGGTTCAGTCGAATATGTGAGGGAACATTTTCCGAAGGTTAAGGTTATCGTTAACTACGAAAATATCGGTTTTGGCGCTGCGGTCAACCGAGGCGTTGCACGTGCCCAAGGTGAATATGTACTGTTTTTAAATAATGATCTTTATCTTGATGAGCGGTGCGTGGAGAAGATGACCGCTATGATCAAAGATGAAACGATAGGAGCGGTGGTTCCTAAAATACTCTATTTTGATGAGAGAAATCGGATAAACTCTTTTGGAAATCTCGTCAACTATCTTGGCATTGCCTGCCCCCACTATATTAATGAGGAAGAGGGGGAACACCAGCAGGTTGAAGAAACCACCTGTGGGGGTATATTTTTAATTAAAAAAGCATTGTTCACCCAGGTGGGAGGATTTGATCCAGATTTCTTTATCTACCATGAAGACCATGACCTCTCCTGGAGAATACGGTTGGGAGGAAAAGCGCTCATGGTCAATCCTGAAGCAGTGATGTATCATAAATACCATTTTGGCAGAAATCCCAAAAAATATTACTACTCAGAGAAGAATCGACTCCAGCTCTTACTTAAGAACTATTCCCTTAAAACGTTGGTGCTCATCTTGCCAGCGCTCGTTTTGGTAGAATTGGCAGAGCTTTGCTTCGCGCTCACCACGGGGTGGTTCATACTCAAACTTAAAAGCTACCTGGAGATAGCGCGTTTGCTGCCCAGGATTTTAGAAAAGCGCAGGGCTATTCAAAGGTTGCGAAGGGTGAGTGATCGCGAGATTACTCGCCTCTTCGTAGGAACACTCCGTATCAGTGGGATAACCCATCCCCTGCTGGATAAGTGTTTGAGTCCGATACTCAATAGCTACTGGAAATTAATTAAATTCGGTATCTAATGAATATACGAGAAGCACTCGGGAGACTGTTCTATATCATTCCTGAGTATCCCCATCAGGCGCAGATTGAGATAACTAATCGTTGCAATCTCAACTGTGCCATGTGCCCTCGGGACTACTTTAAGGTTCCCAAAGAGGATATGCCTTTTGATATGTTCAAAAAGATTATCAAGAGATTGGAGCACGTCACACTGCTCACCCTTACTGGATGGGGAGAGCCTTTGATTCACCCCCACCTCTTTGAGATGATTACCTACGGTAAGGGGAAAGGGTATAAGGTGAAGTTAACTACCAACGGAGTGCTTCTTAATGCTGATTTTCGACATCGGGTACTTACCTCAGGTCTCGATGAAATCACTGTTTCTTTAGAAAGTGTACAGGGTATCAGTGATAAAGGTCATACCAATCCAGAGGTACTTACCTCAGTTAAAGATTTAGTGAGAGAGCGCAAAGGTGCGCTTCCCTCGATAACGCTCCAAACAACGTTGCATAAGGGGAGGGCTCAGGACATTTATGAGGTAGTGCGTTTTGGCAGGGAGGCAGGGGTTGAGAGAATAAACCTGGGAAGGTTGGATGTAAGATACAGCAGTGAGCTGGAACGACCCTCTGCTCAAGAGGAGAAGGCACTATTAAAAGAAGCCGATCGATTGGGAGAAGAGCTTGGTATCAGGGTCGATAGTATTCAGCATGCCCTCTTTAACGGGATTGAGAGAACTGCCTATAAACTTTTAAAGCCTTCCCTTCACCGTTTTGGGAGCTATTGTTTAAAGCTCTATGATTACATCTATATCAATCAGCAGGCTGAAGTTACCCCCTGCTGCGGTATGCCGCACTACCGTGTGGGGAACCTCCTCAAAGAGGAACTGGGGACGATATGGAAGGGCAAAGACTTCCACTACTTCAGAGAACACCACCATCAGCTCTGTGGGAGCTGTGATTTGTGGAGGATTGCCTATGGAGGGCACAACCTGATGATAGCTCATGGTAAAGAATAAAAGTATCGGGGATTGGGGACACTGATGTGGAATGGATTGAGGAATTTAGGAATTATATGAATTTTAGATTCATACATTTGCAAATCTGAGAATTTCAGCGACAGTGGATATTTTTCTGAGCCACAACACAAAATTGCTTAAGCTTCTGTAGAACAGCAGGTGCCTTGCGAATTGTGCAGTGCCAGACCCCATTCCATCCCCCTTTGTCGAAGGCTCTGGAAACTGCCTGTCTTCTTGATAATACGTAAGTTACGGGGTCGTGACTAAAGCCAATGAATATATTGTTGGGCTCAGAAAAATATCCACTGTCGCTCATAAAGAGTCTGTAAAATTTCAAATATGTATGGCTAGAATTTGGATTTTCACTTGAACCCTTGAATCCTATGTTTTGTTTTAAGTAATTATTGCTATGGGAAGGGTGATGAGACGTATACCTGAGTGGTTTTCTAGTAATACTCATTATAGTATCATCCTGCTCATCTTCTATTTTTTTTCTCTTCTCTTAACGCCTCTGGGGAATTTTAGCAGCTGGATTCAGCCCAGTGATCACCGGGGATATTATTCCATTACCCGTATTGACCCTGGTGACGATACCCGTATTCACGCCTATCTTCGTTCGATGGTCATTGATGGAGATATTGACTTCTTTAATGAAAAGGGGTGCTGGAACCGATTTGAACTTACCCCCACCGGGTACACCTTTGACTTTATGTATGCGATAGGTTCTGCGCTCCTCTGGCTTCCCTTCTTTTTAGTGGGTCATCTCATTGCTCATCTCTACTCTTGGTTAGGATACCCTGTTACTACTGATGGATTTTCTTTCCCCTATGTGGTGATGACTGGTATTGGGTCTGCGACCTATCTCTTCGTAGGGGTGATACTCTGCTACGATTTGTTGAATCATTTTTTCACTAAGACCGTTGCGCTTGTTACCGCCACCACGGTGTGGTTAGGTACCCATCTTCCCTTTTATGCATTTATCAGATCACGGATGGCTCACGCCAATGAGTTCTTTACCATTTCTCTGCTGCTCTTCCTGTGGTTTTATATACGGAAGAGACATGAACCTCTCTTCTATTTTTTCTTTGGCGTGATTGCAGGTCTTGCCTGTATAGTGCGAATGGATAACCTTCCCATACTCTCATTTTTTATGATTGATTTTCTCCTGCTCTTTTACAGAAACTATAGAGCGCGAGAGAGGGAAGCGATGAAAAAAATGGTAAGTGGCATCATTTCTTTTAGCGTTTCCTTTTTGCTCATCTTTTCACTTCCTTTCATTTGCGCCCGCATCATCTGGGATAACAGTTTTGCGTTGGGAGGTATCTCAAAGGGAGGAGGTGATGTTTCAACACCGCTTCGCTTTGCTGCCTTTATCGTAGAGAGATCTCAGGTAGTGAATATCTGGAATTTCTTTTTCTCTCAGGATAAAGGATTGTTCTTGAGTTCTCCCTTCTGGCTTTTCGCCCTTATAGGCATGTGGTTTTTTTGGAAAAGAGAGCGTTACTGGGGAGGCATACTCTTAGTAGGTTTAAGCTTCCCCTTGATCTGGAATATCATTCACACTTCTACCGGCATGGAATATGGCATTAGGAGAACAACGGCTGCACTCCCCTTTTTATCTTTTGGTTTTGCCGCATTTTTTGAGTACACCAGAATGAGTAAGTACCGAATGAAGCACTGGATAATTGTTTGTATAGGGTGTCTGCTTATCGGGTGGCAGTACCTTCAACTTATTCAACATAAGATTGTAATGGAATATGATTACCCGACCTTCATTACTACCGCCTTTGAGAATATTCCTCGTATCATTTTTAAATCCCCAGACCTGTTGCTGAGATCGACCTCATGGATAAGCGTAGTGGTGCTTAAGGATATTCAGCTTGCAACTATCTATGATATATTCTTCTTAATAGGGTTTCCTGTGTTGCAGTTGCTCTCGCTGCTGGTTGCACTTGTGGCGTATCGTAGGATCGAAGCGAACGTAGGTCATTATGAGCGGGGTACTTCTCCCCTGCTCAAGGTACTTGCACTGGTAGCAGGGATATTTTTTTTACTGCTTCCCATGTTGTTAGTAGTGGGGAATCCCCGGAAAACAGCCGCTGAGATTGAGGAGAGAAAAAGTATAGTTGAGGAAGTAAACAAACTTGAACAAAAGATAGGGCGCTCGGTGATCTACCTTGATGAAGACCAACTCTTGCAGCTTGTGGCGAAATCATACACAGAAGAGAAGCAGTTAGAAAAGGCTGAAGACTTTTTAAAGAAGGCGCTCACCAGCAATCCTCACAACTACCATACCGCATTTATGCTTGCGGTCATTTATCAGACAACCCACAGGATTAATGAGGCAATAGATATGTACCACAAAGTGGCAGAGATAAATCCCGCTCACGCGGTGACCCATAAAAATTTAGGAATTCTCTATTTACATGAGCTGCAAGACTACCCTCAGGCACTCCACCATCTGCGTCAAAGTATAGCCTTGTCTCCTCACCAGGAGCAGGCTAAGGAAATAGAGGCAGTGATTGAGCAATTGGCGAGCAGCCTAGCAGGGAAAGTCGGCACTATCTCAGCTCAATAGGGTAGAAAGGTAAGGTGAGCAATGGCAAAGATTTTGATTACCGGGGGCGCAGGATTTATTGGGTCTTATATTACGAGAGAACTATTGAAGCAAGGTGATGAGGTAGTTATCTATGATTCGTTTGTACAGTACATATCGCCTCTCCAGAGCCACTACCAGCGGTATATAGAAAAAAGGTTTGAGGGGATCAAAAACGATGTGCTGATCATAAGGGGTGATACCAGAGACAAGCATGATGTGCGACGTGCAATCATGTCTCATCGACCGAAGAGGATTATTCACTTAGCCGCCCTCCCCATCGCTGACCTTTCCAATACCCACTCTGAGGAGGCATTGAGCACCATTATCAATGGTACTGTTGATATTTTAGAGGTGATGCGGGATGTCGATTTTGTGGAGAGGTTCGTGTATGCCTCTTCCAGCATGGTCTATGGAGATTTTCTCTATCGTCCTGCTGATGAGGAACATCCTAAAAACCCTAAAGATGTCTATGGGGGGACCAAACTTGCAGGTGAGGTCTTAACCCAATCGTTTGGCAGAAGATATGGTATCGAATATACCATCGTCCGCCCCTCAGCGGTGTATGGTCCCACCGACGCGAACAGGAGGGTAAGCCAAATCTTTGTTGAGAATGCTGTGAAGGGGATTCCACTGCAACTGCATGATGGGGGAAGAAGTAGCCTGGATTTTAGCTATGTGAAGGATGTGGCGAAGGGTTTTGTGCTTGCAACCTTTTCAGAGAAGGCAAAGAATCAGACCTATAATGTCACTCGGGGAGAGGGAAGAACTTTAAAAGAGTTTGTAGATATTTTAAAAGCCATAATTCCCGAAGTTAAGGTTTTGGAGACACCTGCCGATATCTTTCGACCCGCACGTGGGGCGATGGATATTTCTAAAGCAAGAAGGGAGTTGGGATACGATCCACAGTATACCCTCGCAGAGGGTTTAAGGGAATATGTTGATTTTGTGAGAGAGGTAGGGTTATAACTGTAGTGAACGACGGAAGAAAGTTTTCAGCTTTCGCTCCGCTTACAATGACATTTCTCCTGTCATCTTATTCACGTCGTTTACTATACTTGAGCTAAAGAAATGAAAACTATCTTTTAAGGGGTAGCAGATGATTCCACTGTGTAGACCTTTTATGGGGAAGGAAGAGAGGCGAGCGGTAAGCGAGGTTCTTCAATCGGGATGGCTCGCCCACGGGGATAAGGTTGAGGAATTTGAGCGAAGGTTTGCTGAGTTTATCGGTGTGAAGGAAGCAGTATCGCTTAACTCATGTACTTCTGCCCTCTATCTCTCGCTCATTGCCTCTGGGATACAAGGAGAGGTTA
>CAYYOQ010000056.1:0-2218 GCA_964473235.1 uncultured Thermodesulfobacteriota bacterium
TAGATTGTCAATACAATACTGAGCTTCAGAATGTTATGCAGTTCATCCGTTACGCAATGTCGTTAGCTAAAATAATTTGTAATATTATGGATAAATAGTATAATTCAAAAAAGATATGAGATCTGGGATAAAAATAAATTGAGGAATTCAAATAGTCCATGGTCGATAGTCAATAGTCCATAAAAGATAAAGGGTACCTGATGGGAGATGTGGGATATTCTACAAACCCAGCACCAAAACCATCTTTGCGGGAAAACCCTTGCGAAAGAAACTGGATTGGTGGAGTGCCCCGATGGTTGAAGCAGCCCGCTGCGATCGCTGTAAGGTGGGAATCTTTGTATATGACAATTAAACTTCAAAAAGTTTGGAGAACAGTTAATGCTTGATACACAAAACCTTAAAGAAATATTTAAAGAATATTCCTACATTGCCTCAGCATATCTCTTTGGTTCTCATGCAACAGGCAAGGTTTACCCTATGAGTGACGTGGATATTGCGATACTATTAAAAGTAAATGCTCCTCAAGGCAGAGCATTACTCCACGAGGAAGATTACCTCTCCTATGAACTGGCAAAAGCACTAGAAGTAAAAGAGGTAGATTTAATTGATGTGAACAACCAGGGACTGGTCTTTCAACATACTATCTTAAAAACTGGCAAACTCATTTATGATGCTGACCCAGCTTTCAGAAGAAGATTTCATATAAGAGTAATTATCAACTTCTGTGATTTTGAACCCACCCTGAGATTTATTGAACAGTACCACTTTAAAGGACAACTGAGGAGGTGCGAGAGGCTATGAATCAAAGAGAAATACAGGTAAAAATTGATATCATTCTTGATAATTTGGAAAAGCTAAAAGCATTAAAGGCAAGGAGATACGATGATTTTATTTCAGACTTCAGAAATGTAGACTCTGCCCTTCATAGACTTCAGACTTCTATTCAGGCACTTCTTGACATAGGAAGTTATATTATAGCCAATCTTGGATTGAGAACACCTAATACCAACGCGGAGATTATAGAGGTATTGAGCGAGGCCGGCTGTATATCAAAAGAAGAGTCTACAACCTTTATTAAGATGAGCCAATTTAGGAACAGGATAGTGCATCTTTATAATAAGATAGATACTCAAATGCTTTATGATATTTTATTAAACGAGTTAGATGATATAAAGGTATTTTACACCTGTCTACTTAAGATTATAGATCAGAATAGAGATGAAACTATTCAATAGGAAAATTTATATGATGGCAAAGGAATTTATGTATAAAAATCTAAGCGAACCCATGACGGACCCAAACGATAAAAAGCTTGCGGAATCTTTTAGCCCCTTCGAAGAAAAGATGCGAAGCGCTGGTTTCAACGAGATAGTAATTGAGACCTTTCGCCACCACTACGATGAGCTTTTACGCGGTGAAACCGGCTTTTTAAGCCGCTCAGAGATTGATCCAGTGGAAAAGGTCCCTGATCTGGAGGGGCTCAAAGATTACTCTCAGTCTGGCCTGGCTGCAATCAGGAAGGCGGTAACTATCAAGCTCAATGGCGGACTGGGCACAGGGATGGGCATGGAAAAGGCAAAATCGCTCCTCGAGGTAAAACATGGCCTTTCCTTCCTTGATATTATTGCCAGGCAGCTGCTTCACGCCCGAAAGAAATACCAGTGCGATCTCCCATTAGTGCTCATGAACAGTTTCTCTACCAGAAACGACTCACTCGCCGCCCTTGAAAAGTACCCCGAATTAAAAAGCACTATCCCTCCTGATTTTTTACAGCATAAGGTCCCCAAAATCGACCAACACACCTTGAAGCCGATTGCATGGCGCTCAAACCCGGAGCTGGAGTGGTGCCCTCCCGGGCATGGAGATATCTACATTGCCCTAGCTGCCTCAGGCATGCTCGATAACCTGCTTAACAAGGGTTATGAGTATGCCTTTATCTCTAATGTGGATAACCTTGGTGCCGTAATGGATATTCAGATTTTGGGCTACTTTGCTGCACAGAAGCTCCCTTTCATGATGGAGGTAGCAGATCGCACCGAGGCAGACAGGAAGGGAGGGCACCTCGCTCGTCTCACGAATGGGAACCTCACCTTAAGAGAACTGGCGCAATGCCCCGAGGATGAGCAGGAAGCATTTCAAGACATCACCTTATATAACTACTTTAATACCAATACCCTCTGGGTTAACCTGATTTCTTTAAAAGACTTACTGGATAAGA
>CAYYOQ010000056.1:2318-7503 GCA_964473235.1 uncultured Thermodesulfobacteriota bacterium
GATTCTCAGGTAATCCAAAACCCTAAAAGAACCTTGGGACCAATCGTTATTGAGCTTGATCCACGCTACTATAAACTCTTTAATGAGATGAAAGCCCGGTTTCCGCAGGGAGCCCCCTCGCTTATCGAGTGCCGAAAGTTGGTGGTCGAAGGCGATGTGTGCTTTGGACGAAACGTGAAAATAAGAGGGCATGTCCGTATCAGCAATAGCAATGAGACGCAGCTCCTTATCCCTGATGGTGAAGTGATTGAAGGAATATGATACATGATATGGGATGTGAGATGTGAGATAAAAATAAATTGAGGAATTCAAATAGTCCATAGTCCATGGTCAATAGTCCATAGAGGAAAAATCCGAAATCCGAATATCCCTTGAGTTAAACGAAAGAAACTCGTTTAACCGGGCAGGCGAAGCACGAAACAAATCCAAAATGCCAATGTTCCAAATTACAAACAAATGAAGCTAAAAGACTGACCACAGAACTTCAGATTTGGAAATTTGGATTTTCACTTGAACCCTTGAATCCTGGAATCCTTGAACCCTGTTTTTTTTCTGACCGCTGAAAGCTCATTCATCATTCATCATTCATCATTCATAATTATTTTCTGCTCCCTGTCCCCTGTTTTAAAGTAGCGCTGGGCGAGATCGAAAGTCATCGTGGGATAGTGCTTTTTAATGAGGGCATTCAACAAGCTAAGCTCTCTTTTCTTTTCACTCAACAGCACCTCTTTTTTCACCGTAAACCGCTCTACATTGTTAAGGTAAAGCGATGGTGTGCCTATCCCTCTTTTTACCACTACAAAATCACTCTCTGAGATTCCATCCCCAAAGGTACCGAAGTGGTGTAGCTTCTTCATAAGCTTTGAAAGCAAGTCCAGTACCAGTAAGAGCTCTTCTTTTGCGAGAGGAGGCCTTAAGAATGCTCCAAGCGATACTTCATGCTCCTGCTTAGGGATAAAGAGATAACCCTCACGATTATCTTTCACCTCCACCTCCATTACTACATGAGGAAGATCTATGGGGATGCCCGCCATAAAGAGAATGCACATTTTCGTCCAGAGTGCGCTGGCTGAAGTTGACCCGGGGTGGTTGATATATCGCATCACCGTAAGCAGTTGCATTTTACTACCGTGGGCAAGCTCAAGCTGAAGCTCTTCTCTATGCTTCGCATCAGCGGAGGGGAGACTTTTAGCCAGCAGATCAAAACGATGGATAATGTCCAAAATATCTTCGAGCTTATACTCCTTGCGATAGTATCCCTTAATCCCCTGCTCTTCGTACCTCTCATAGAGGGCATCGGTATAGACATTGGTTATTCTCCCTCTCGCCATATCCTGTTTTAATAAAGATAGAGTGCGCTCATACACAGTTCTGGCGAATGATTTAATTCCCTTGCGGTCTTCGCCTCCCTGATAAGATTTTAAGAATCTCCATCTATCGGGGGCACTGATTTCCCTTCCCACGCGGTCCAGCTTAGCAAGACACTTCACTTTCTGATCAAAAGATAAGCGGTGCCTGATAGTAACCTTTTCAAAGTCACTCAGATAGAGCTGAGGCTTTCCCCTCGCATCCCTGGTGAGAAGAAAATTATTGAGGGAAAAATCTGTTTGTAAAATACCCGCCTGGTGGACGTTGCGCGCAAACCTGCCAAACTCCTCTATAATCATCCTTTTCTCAAGCAGGTCCTGGTGCAAGGTGAGTGCGGGATACTCTTTGAGGAAGTATTGGTTGAGGTCCCGACACTCCTGCAACTTCTTAAGCACTACCAAACTCTCCGTGATGCATCCCCACCTTCTTCTCTCTCCCATGGCAACCGGAGGAGTGGTAGGAATACCTTGAAGCTCAATGGCACGAGCCGCCTTCAACTCACGGGCCGCCTTAGAGGAGATAAAAAGTGTTTTAAGCCGGCTGATAACTCCTTTGCTTTGGTAACGTTTGATAAGGTATCCTTCATCTCCCCCATCGCCAGAGACACTAAATTCCCAGAGGGACTTTCGTGCACCCTCCTTGATCGCTCTGCTTTTTTTAAAAAAACTCGATGACGAGAGCGTAGGAAGCAGTTGCTCTTTTACCGAGGGGTGAATATCTTTCCTCACCAGCCACCTGACACCCTCACAGCTTAACGGAGTATATCCTTTACATGACATGAGTGATTAACCTTTGGTAATGCCTTCCATCAACTCAACTGCCCTCTTGAGGCTAAGAGGATAGGGGTGCGGAGAAGGGCTATCTGCCTCCCGCTGGGCAAAATCGAGTAGCACATAGCAGTGAAAAAAATCTTTACTTTCCTCAAACTCTCTCTTTTCTTCATCGGTGAGAGAGGAGAGGTACGATGTGTGCAGCCGCTCAATCTTGTGAGCATCAAACTGACAGAAATGGTATTGCAGCTTATAGTAGTCCATACCGAAAGGAAGATAGCGTAAAGACACATTATCCAAGAAGTACACCTCCTGAGTATTGCTTATAAGCAGATTATGCATGTGAGGATCGCAGTGGGAAAGGCTGAAAAGCTTACACTTAGAAATCGTATCCTTATACCTATGGAACCACTGCCCGTAGTAATCGCACTGTTCCTTTGAAAAGAGGTTACTATGAGTCTGCAAAGTGCGTAACCTCTCTTTAATAGTGGTTTCAAGGTAACCCCAGAATCTATAACGCCTCCCTCTTTTGATCTTTCCCCAGGTAGGTCTTTTAATCTGGTGCAGTTGGGCAAAGGCACACGCCACCAAGGGGAGAAACTCAACCGGATTATCAAGCTCTTCAAAGACCTTCCCCTCTATTCTCTCCTCACAGACAAAGTAACATCCGCACTGGGTGAACACCTTCCTGCGTAAGTCAAGATAGATGACCTCGGGGGCGTTGATACCATGATTTCGCAAGTGACTGCACCCCTCTGCCATCTGCTCAGCTTTTCGCTTTTTTGAAGTGCCTTTGAGTACCAAGGGTTTAAAACCCTCAACGGAGAGGTAAATAATACTGCTGCGCTGGCCTCTCCCGGTAAGCTCAAACTGGTAGGGCGCACCAGCTAAGGAGAGCTTTGGCAAAAGCCGGTCCCTGAGGTAGAGGTCAAGCTGGGCGTTGGTTAAGGGAGTTACTTTCATTGGCAAAGATTGAGTTGGCCAGCATTCAAGCGAGCAAGCTCACAAGCCGGCCAGCGTGCTCGCCTGCCAGCCGTTTACTATAACCCTCTCACTATATAATAAAATAGATACTTAAGGTTCATGGGATGGAAAGAAACTGAGCGTCTGAGGTATGCTCTTCCCTCATTCTTATCTCCCCGCTTTAGGTAGTGCCTTCCTACGTAGTAATAGTTATTGGCAAGCCTTTTGCGATAGAGCGCTAAAGGGATAGCTTCTCTCAGGTAATCCTTTTCCAGTACTTTCAAACGCTGAAGCCTGCCAAAGAGGCTGTCGGTACTTGTCCCCCAGGGGTTATCAAGATACACCGTGAGAGGATCATTGATAAACCCGATAGGGTAGTGAGCAGCAATCCTTAACCACAAATCATACTCCTCACACTCTGGCAGCGATTCATCAAATAACCCTACCCTCTCCAGGCACTCTCTTGTAATCATGGCAGATGAGGTGCGGATGAAATTGGCATTAAAAAGGTCAAGGAGGATCCACCCTGATTTACCTGGTCTATTCTTTTTACGGAACTTTCCCTTTGGACTAATCGATGAACAGCGGGTTGCAACCATCCCATAGTGGGGATTCTCGCTGAAACACGCTACCTGACGCGCGAGCTTCTCGGGTACCCAGTAGTCATCAGAATCAAGGAAGGCAACATACTCTCCCTTTGCCTCTCGTATGCCTCTGTTCCTGGCTCCTGCAATACCTCGGTTCTCCTGGTAGAAATAGCGAAGGGCACCCCGGTAGGGTGTGAGTACCTCAGTGGTGTCATCGGTTGAACCATCGTCGATCACAATAATTTCATAGTCTTTATAGCTCTGCGCCACCACAGAATTGAGTGCAATGGTAATACAGTTTCTCCGATTGTAGGTAGGGATGATAACGCTCACCCTGCTCATAGGCACGCACTCCGGTAACTAAAGCAAGCTATCATAGAATGCCTCAAGCTTTGCTGCCTGGGTTACACTATTAAACTCCTTTTCGATATATGCCCTCCCCGCCCTCCCCATGGATTCCCACAGTTCCGGGTGAGTGATGAGGTGCTCCAGTCGCTCCGCCAGTGCATTCACATCCTTTTCCGGCACCAGGAAACCACTTACCCCATCGATCACTACCTCGGGGATATCACAGTGAACGGTCGATACAATAGGCATACCGTAGGCAGACATTTCGATAAGCGCTACCGGGGCCCCCCCTTCTGTCTCACCATCTGAAGGATGAATACTGGGTGAGAGAAAGATATGGTTGTGTTTGGCTTCTTCAATAAACGCAGGGTAAGGGAGAAAGCCCAAGTAGTTCACTCTCTCAGCTATCTTCCTGGTAGCAATGAGGGTAGTAATCTCCTTCTGGTAATTGACCTCCCGCTGGCTGCGCCCTGCATCACCGACCAGGGTTACCTCAATATTTTTATAGTGAGAAGCCAGCCTGGCGAAAGCCTCCAGCGCGTAGGTAATGCCCTTCTTTTCGCGAAACGTTCCCGCAATGAGAATTTTTATTTTCTCATCGCCCCCCAGTTTTCTGGGAATGAATGGTATCCTGTCACAATTAATACCCAGGTGCTGAACCCTTACCTTAGCCTCAGGGCAGCCGAGCTCAATGAGCGTTTTTTTCATATAGTTCCCCTCAGCCAAGATCAACTCACCCTGCTTAAAAAGTTCCTTTAATCTCTTCCGCCACACCTCTTCCTGAGGGAGCAGGGAGACATCGTGACCATAAAAGGTGGTAAGCTGAGGGATTGCAAGCTTTCTCTTGAGCCCGAGGTCAAAATAGCCCCGATTGCCAAAGTGGGAGTGGAGGAGGCAGACCTGATGTTTTTTTAACACCTTGAGGAAGAAGGGATAATATAAACCTGTCCATTGAGCATACTGTCTCTGAAAGAACCGGTTCAGTCCATTGAGATCAGAGAGTGAGTAAATTGTCTCTACCGGGAAGATATCAAGGTTCATCTTTCTGGCGGCGACTACCAACGGTTGATATCTGGTGAGGTGACTGATCTGGGCATGGATCCAGCTCCCGGTCCTGAACAGATAACTTCTTACTGAGTGAGCAACTAC
>CAYYOQ010000056.1:7603-10814 GCA_964473235.1 uncultured Thermodesulfobacteriota bacterium
CATGGATCCAGCTCCCGGTCCTGAACAGATAACTTCTTACTGAGTGAGCAACTACTTTAGCCATGAAGAGAGCTCTTTACCGGTTGCTACTTGATCACCCCGTAAAACACGTAGTCGACATAGGGGTATTCGCTAAGGCGAGAGAGGTCAAGTTTTTGAATACGCCTGCTATCAAGATAGGTACACAGGGGGTATAAACATTCTGGAAGCTTTCTTTTCACCACCAACTTCTGCAAAAATGACCTTTTCCTGGCACCACGGATAGGGTAAGCGCTCTTAATCTGAAAATACTTCTCCATAGCATTGAGGTAATCAGGTAAACGCAATCTGCACTCTGGCAGAAGTCTTCCTTCGTCAGCGAAACTGACCTGTTCCACAGCAAAAAATCTACCCCCGGGCCTGAGCACCCTTCGGTACTCTTCAATAATCCTTGTATACATCTCCTGGGTCCTGGCAGCATACTGCAGCACCCAGACGGTGAGAACAAGATCAATGCTTCGATCCTTAAGAGGCAAATGAGACCCATCAATCACCCCATAGTGGATATTAGGCGCACCATTTTCTCTTTGTGCCACCTGGATCATCTCCGGGGTGATGTCAAAACCGATAACCTTTCGCGCTGCCCGGGAGAGGAGTATAGAAAATCTTCCGCTCCCACAGCCGAGATCAAGCACATCGTGGTGGTGAATGGTGGAAAGAATAGAGCTGACCGCACCTCTATGGATATAATCAATGTATTTGTTCTTTCTATTATCTGTATTGTGAGGGTCTATGACACTTCTTAACACCCCTAATCCCGCATACTCTTCCCACCGACCTCCCACTGGCTGAAATAGTTCTTTCACCTCTCCTCCGTAGAGCTATTGAGTGGGAAGCTCATCCCCACCCCATCAGACGATTGAGTGTATTCCTCACTACCGGCAACTATGTGATGCGAGTACTCATTGATCTTGCCAGCAGTGAAATGGGTGAGAGCAACCCTTGTCTACTCTCCTGCTTCTTCCCGGCCCAGTTTACCATCGGGCATCGGTTCAAAAATTCTCGCGGGAGCGGCCATTGCCTTCTTAAAGGGGGGTACATCTTTGTGTACGATAGCCCCTGGAGATACACCTGCTCCTTTGCTTATAGTCACTCCCAGCAAAATGATGGCGTTTGCACCTACCCACACGCCCTCTTCTATCACCACCCTTGCAAACCTCATCGGTATAGCAGAAGCAGATAAATCCCTCCCCTCAAATCTATTTAAATCTGCTCCCTGGGCAATGATCCTCACCCCCATCGCAAGTCCTGAACCTTTCTTCATCTCGATCCCACCGGCACCATAGAGAATACAGTACGGTCCGATCTGACAATCATCACCCAGGATGATTTTCCCCTGATAGTTACTCCAGCGCTTGCCCCCACAGTGGAGGATCGTTCCCTTTTGAATGAGCACATTCTCTCCCAGTACCAAATTCTGAGGGCTTATAATCACTACATCATCTTCAATGGTGACCGTTGGGTTTGCCTTTTTGATCTGATGGATCATTTTCGCATACTTATACTGTTTCCTGAGTGTTTTTACATACCACCTAAAGAAGCTAATTTTGCCACTTCTCATCCTCTCCCTCCCTTGCCGATGTTTATACTACACACGCGGATGTCTCCTCTACCGCAGCCATCGTTTCTTCTTCCAATGGTAGGCCTTGAAATCAAGCCTCTTTGCAGCCAGCGATTCTTTGAACTGCACCACACCTCCGCGCTCCACACTGGGGTTTAAATCATAGGTGCGGTAGCCTTGAACACACCCCTCTCGTATCATCTCTCTATGGAGTAGACTGCTGGGGTAGCAGTCATCGTAGGCAGGAAGGGTATACCCGTGCCATAGCAAAATGGTGCTGTTGCAGTAGAGGGCAAGCACGCCTGCAATAATCTCCTTCTCCTTTTCTGCAAGCCAGAGTTTAATACCTGGATTGCGTGTTTCAAAGAGGTGTAAAAAGAGTTCCCAGGGGTAGGTAGTTCCCGCTTCATCTCCCCACCGTTTCAGGCTCTCCTGATAGGTGCGGTAATAGCGTTCATAGTCTTCAGTTGACGCAGCGAGACGAACAGTTACCCCCCTTCGCTCTGCCTCCCTCATATTACGGATTCGTCCCCGGGAAATCTGCTTTATCAGCTTCTCAAAATCAGCCTCTAAGGCGAGGAGGTGGGTAAACATAGGCTTGGCAACAAAGGTAGCAGGAAGCACATACTGCTCAAAAGGATTTTCTACTACTCTCAAATCACTGATATCCGTTGAGGTAAGGTATTCAACAATTGCTCCTACCTGCTCGGGGGCAAGCCTCTTCTCTGCCAGTATGCCCCCATACACGCCGAGCGCCAATGACTTGTGCTTAACTTTCTTAAAGAGTGCCCCGTGCCCCTCCTCTGCAACCAAGGGAAGGATAGCCCGTGTGCCACCCTCAAAGATAAATCCTACCGTGGCATTCTTATACCGAGGATATGTTTTTTCAATTACCCTTACCCAGGTGGGGGTGTGGAAAAATGTTGCCTGGGGAGAGTTTCTCACCACCTCTTCCCAGTGGTCGAAAGAAGGTAAAGGGAGTACCTGCATGAGACCTAAAGAAATCAATAGGTGAGTGAAGATAATATCCCAAATCCAGTGCCAAGGAGGTAAAGATAAAAATTTTTCAATTATCCATAGTACATATAGTGTCTGCTTTTAACACAGGATTCGGGATAAGATATTAATTTTTGAGGATAATAGTATAGAATACCTCGATTGTCAACTTGTTCCCCTTCTTAAGGGCAGGTGGCAAAAGTTATTGACAATTAACTCCCTCTACCATATCATTCACTCACGATTATGTGTAAGAAGAGGGATCGAGGGCTCCAGGATGCAAGGGTGTATTGTCAACGCCTAAGAACTGCACCTACCATTCTTCTCACAGCTCTCTTTCATAAGGATTCCTTCCGTTATGTTTCACGAGAACCCTTGAACCCCTACCCTTTGAACCCTATGTAAGACTACTATGGCTAAGAAACTGAAAATTCTTCAGGTGGCAAGCCACCACCTCATCCGTGCAGGTGGTGCGGTCCAAATGTCGCGTCTCGCCACAGGTCTTAAAAAGAAGGGACACGAGGTGTGGTGCGCCTTCAACTGGAAAGGAAATGAGATTACTCCAGGTCTGGGAACATTCACTCCCCTCATCGAAGAGAAGATCCCCATTTATAG